>JBAXXZ010000001.1:0-23282 GCA_037127575.1 Bacteroidota bacterium
TTCATTACTCTTTCTTACAACGGCAGCAATTTTAATGGGTGGCAAATACAATTGAATACGCCTAATACCATACAGCAAGTACTTGAAGATAATTTCAATTTAATATTTAAAGAAAAAGTGGCCGTAACGGGTTGCGGACGAACCGATGCAGGTGTGCACGCAAGAAATTATGTGGCACATATCGACTTACATAAAGATATGTCGTTAGAGGAGCTTAACAAAATTACCTTTAAACTCAACAAAATTTTGCCTTCTAGTATTTCAATTCAAATCATTGAAGCGGTGAAAGCTGAAGCCCATGCACGTTTCGATGCTACAAGTCGCGTTTATCAATACTATATCTGTCGACAAAAAAACCCATTTCGCGATACTTTTAGACATTATGTTTATGGTGATTTAAATTTTGAGTTAATGAATCAGGCCGCAAAATTACTTTGTGAGTACGAGGATTTTACCAGTTTTAGCAAACTGCATACCCAAAACAAAAATAATTTATGCAAAATAAGTTATGCGCAAGGGTTACCTTGTGGCGAAAAGGAATGGCTGTTTAAAATCACCGCCAACCGGTTTTTACGGGGCATGGTGAGGGCTATTGTTGGAACCTTGTTGCAGGTAGGCAGAAATAAAATAAGCATTGAAGAATTCAAAACAATTATTGAAGCAAAAAACCGCAGCAAAGCGGGAGAAAATGTCCCGGCGCATGCCTTGTTTTTATGCGGCATTCAATACCCAAAGCACATTTACCATTGAAAGAAGAAGCAAAAAATAAAAAATTAAATACTGCCTTAATCAAACGCATACTGGCTTATACAAAACCGTATAAGACGCTATTTTTCTTGTCCTTGTTCATCACGCTTAGTGTTTCAGCACTTGCTATTGTGCGGCCACTGCTTATCAGCAAAGCTTTAAACGATAGTGTAATGGCAAATGCCAGTATGGCCCAACTCAATAAAATTTGCTTGCTCATTTTATCCTTTTTATTGCTGGAAGCGATTTTACAAGTAAGCGTTCTGAGGCTCACCAATTTACTCGGACAAAACATTGTGAAGGATTTACGCAATGCCGTTTACAAACACATCCTGTATTTAAAAAATTCTTACTTTGATACTACTCCGGTTGGAACCCTTGTTACCAGAGCCATTTCAGATATTGAAAGCTTAAGCGATATGTTCGCGCAAGGGTTTATTGTGATTGCAGGAGATTTGGTAATGCTCTGTATTTTCATTACCGTAATGTTTTTAAGTAATTGGATGCTGGCCCTAGTGGCTTTAAGTACCATTCCGTTATTGTTTATTGCCACTTCCTTTTTTAAGAAGGGTGTGAAAAAATCATTTACCCAAGTACGCAATGCGGTGGCGGCCTTAAACACTTTTACACAAGAACACATTACGGGCATGCGATTGGTGCAATTGTTTAACCGTGAAGAAATTGAATTGGATAAATTCAAAAGCATCAACCAACAACACCGCATCGCCAATATCCGCTCAATTTTTTACTATTCGGTTTTCTTTCCAATTGTTGAAATCCTCTCCACAATTTCAATCGCGTTATTGATTTGGTTTATTG
Source organism: Bacteroidota bacterium (assembly GCA_037127575.1). GTDB lineage: Bacteria > Bacteroidota > Bacteroidia > B-17B0 > Aurantibacillaceae > Aurantibacillus. The sequence goes on from JBAXXZ010000001.1 coordinate 1,567, forward strand.
GTGTAAACAAAAATAATTTCCAAATTAGCTTGGGCGATATTACTTTTTTTGTGATGATGGTAAATATGTTGTTTCGTCCTATTCGCATGTTGGCCGACCGATTAAACACTTTACAAATGGGTTTTGTGTCGGCCGAACGTGTTTTTAAAGTGTTAGACACCAATGAAACCATTGAGAACAATGGCAACATTATTTTTGAAGCAGTAAAAAACAATATCGAATTTAAATCACTTTGGTTTGCTTACACCGCTGATCAATATGTTTTGAAAGATATTTCTTTTGAGGTAAAGGCAGGCGAAACCATTGCCTTGGTTGGCGCAACAGGAGCCGGAAAGTCGAGCATTATTAATTTACTGAGCCGATTTTATGAATTTAACAAAGGCGGCATTTACATCGATAACAGACCTATTCGGGAATACCAATTAGAAAGTTTGAGACGCAATACCGGGGTTGTATTACAAGATGTGTATTTGTTTAACGACAGTGTATTAAATAATATCACTTTAAATAATCCGGAAATTACATTCGATCAAGTTGAAAAAGCCACTTTGCAAATTGGTTTATTCGATTTTATCTCTTCTTTGCCCAATGGCTTTCATTACCAAGTGACTGAACGTGGGCAAAGTTTATCGGCAGGACAAAGACAGTTGATTGCTTTTATAAGAGCTTACGTGTATCAGCCTTCTATTTTTATACTCGATGAAGCTACCGCCACCATTGATACACAAACAGAGCAGTTGTTGCAATTGGCTACAGAAAAAATTTCAAGCGGCCGAACTTCTATCATTATTGCCCACCGTTTATCCACCATTAAACATGTAAACAAAATCATTGTGTTCGAAAAAGGCGAAATTATCGAACAGGGTTCAATGAAAGAATTGATGGCACAGGATAGCAAATTCAAAAAACTATACGAATTACAAACCGGTATTGAGGCCATGCAAGGGGCTGATCGTTAATAATCCTTTACCGCCAAATCTAAATCCTAGGCGATTCGAAATATTAAGAGAAATCAATCAATATTTAAAATTTATCATTCCTGCTCATTTTCTTTTCCTTGTAAAAAGCCTACATTCGTGGCCTAAAAAAATTCATGCCTAGCAAATTAGAAAAGTTCGCCGATTTTGAAAATTTTAAAAACTGTTTGAGTTTTGGTTTTGATCATATTCCTCAAGGCTTTGCCATAAAAGGTCATTGGCTTGAAAAACAATTTCAAAATAGCGCTCCTTTGGTGCTCGAATTGGGTTGCGGCAGGGGCGAATACACCGTGGGTTTGGCAGAAAAAAATATTGGTAAAAATTTTATCGGCATCGATGTAAAGGGTAACCGTATATGGACCGGCGCCAAACACGCTATTGACCATCATTTAAATAATGTGGCTTTTTTAAGAACTCGCATCGATTTTATTGAACATTGTTTCGGTAAAAACGAAGTAGATGAGATTTGGATTACCTTCCCCGATCCCCAACCTCAAAAAACCCGCGCCAGAAAACGACTTACGCATCCCATGTTTTTAAACCGATATAAAAATATTTTGAAACCCGGTGGCATCATCCATTTAAAAACCGATAGTACAAGTTTATACGAATACAGCATGAAAGTTATTCAAGAATTAAAACTTCCTCTAATTTGGCACACCAATCATTTATACAACAATTGTCCACCCGAACGTGCTGAATTAATTCAAATAAAAACCTATTATGAAAAATTATTTACTGATAAGGGTGAAGACGTTAAATACATTCAATTTACCTTGTAAGAGCAAGTGTAATTTGTTCTGAAGATTTAATCACTTGATGTAACCTTGATCCATGGCGGCTTTGATTAGACCTGCCAAATTACTTACTTGTAACTTTTCAAACAAATGCCTACGGTGAGTTTCAACCGTGTTTAGGGATATTTGCAGAAGCTCAGCAATTTCATTCGATTTTTTTTCCAGTGCAATTAGTTCTAAAATTTCAATCTCGCGCTTGCTAAGTTCTTCGGGCTGTTGCCTGCCTTTTAATTTTTTCAAAATAAATTGGTATTCTTCGGGCAAATGAACACGGTCGTAAAAAACATTTAACACCGCTTCGTTTAATTCGCTCAGTGCATGGTTCTTGTTAAGGTAACCTTTCACACCAAAACGGAACATCATCTCTATCATCATTGGTGAATTTAGGGCAGTGTAGGCAATGATTTTCATTTTTGGAAAAAGTTGCAACACCTCTTTAAAACTATCAATCCCAGTTGATCCGGGCATCACCACATCCATTACCAACACATCAGGCACCTTTAAACGGATGGCATCAATGATTTGTGTCTTTTCATACACAATAAACTGAATGTCAAAATCCGGATTTTTTCTTAATTCAGAAGCCACACCTTGGGCAATGGCCTGGTGATCGTCGATAATTCCAATTTTAATTTTGCCCATTTTTTATGCCTGTAAATTTAAAAACAGATCCAACAGGTTGATTGTTCTCGACCCAAATATTACCGCCAAATTTATGAATCAGTTCGTAGGTGATATACAAGCCCAATCCAAAGCCGGTTTCATTAAAGGTGCCCAATTGACTTTTTATTGTGCCATTGAATAATTGATTGATTGCAAAAGCACTCAAGCCAAGTCCGGTATCTTTAATACAAACTACAGCGTTTTCTTCCGAACAAATAATTACTTCGCTGTTGCTATAACTAAATTTAATGGCATTCGACAATAAATTGCGGATAATGATTTTTAAAATATCAGGGGGAAATTGCAACGACATTGATTCATCGATGTTGTTTGTAAGCTTAATTAATTTTCTGGCGCTTAAATATTCCATCTCTTTGATTACCTCATTGGCAATGTGCCTTGGCGTAGAGAATTGATGGCTATTGGGTGTTAAATTAAGTTCTGATTTTGCCCAGTTCAAAAGATTTTCAAGAATTTGTCCTGATTGAATGATTTGGTTTTTCACATCAATGGTGTAGGCATTTAAATCTTCTTTGCTGATATTTTCTTTGTCCATTAAATCAATCAGCATTTGCAAGGTAATTAGCGGACTTTTAAAATCATGGGCGATTACTGCAAAAATTTTCTGATTTAATTGATTGAGTTTTTCGGCTCTTGCTTTTTGAATTTCTACTTCATTTTTTTGACGGCGAACCCTTAAATACGTGAGATAAGTAATAATTAAAACAAAAATTAGAATACAAACACCAATAAATAAATAAGCAATGCTTTCGGCGCTCTTCTCCTGCTCTTCAGCGCTTTGCTCCATGCTTAGTTTTTGAATCGCGATGGTTCTCTCTTTTTCACTTACCTTTAATCGCGCTTCAATGGTATTGATGTTTTTTATTTTTTCAATATCAAACAATGAATCAGAAATAATTTTTAATCGGTTCTGCGAAAAAAAAGCCTCTTTGTACTCTGCTATTGCTGCGTATGATTTTGTAATACCAACCAAAGCATCTGATTCTTCTACCGGTAAATTGTGTTTTCGGGCCATGCTGATTGCCTGGTTATAAAACACAATTGCTTCCTTATAACTCTTGGTTTCACGGAGTAAATCAGCCATGTCGGTATGCGCGGTAACTTCTGCATCAATCATGTGGTTGCGTTTCGAAATTACCAAACACGAATCGAATTGAATTTTTGCCAGTGCATATATTTTTTGGCTTCTAAAAATAATGCCTGCGTTGATGTAATAATAAAACCATTCGCTACTGCCGTCTTCAATAAATGGCTTTGATTCTCTCAGCGCTTCAAGAGCTTTATCGAACTCTTCCACATCGGCATAAGAATTGGCAAGATTCACCAGTGTTGCGCGCAAACCTTCTTTGTTTTCAGTACGTTCATAAATGGCAATGGCCTTCAATAAATACTCTATCCCTTCATAATCATTATGAATTTTCCCCAGGGCAACAGACATTAAGCTATAACATTTCGCAATATTATCTTTGCGTTGGTATTTTTCAAAAATAGCAATGGCTTCCTTCAGTTTTTTGAGCGCCAATTCAACATCACCCTTTAATACACTGTGTCTGGCCTGCGATTGCCAAGCCAATCCCACTCGTATTTCCAAGTTATTTTTAATTGCAAAACTTAAGGCCTCGTTGGTATAAAGCAAACTAGAATCGGGATTTGCATAAAATATTTTATTGGCCCTATCCAATAAACTATCAGCATGGGCTTCTTTTACAGCATAATAATTGGGTTGTTGTGCCCAAGTCATTTGCAAGTAAAACACCATGAAGCATACACAAATTCTCATGCCGCGTGTTTCTCTATTCAATCCAAACATTTATTTCCTAATACCAAATATAGTACTTTAAATGAGCCATCAAACGCCCATCACGGTTTACCGTTATTGTATTTAAGAGCGGCTTCGATTAGATTTGAATACATGGATGCGCCATCTTTAAAGCCTTTGAGGGACAGCATGATGCTAATCAAAATTTTTTGCAAAGACTACAAAATACATATCAATCCAACAAAATAACGGCGCACGAAAAAGGTTTTTTACTTTCGTCTGAAACCGAGTTGTTGCTTGATTCTAAAGAAAACATTGATGCTGCCTTTCTTCAACAATTAGCAAATAAGTGTGCCCCCATACTTCACTTCCATTCGGATGAGGAACACAAAATTGTATCTGTTGAATGGTACTTAAAAAAAATATTGTTGCGCGCCGACAAAAAGCAATCCTTAAATAGGTTTAATTTATTAAACGCACCATTTTCAACAAACAACAACTACCACCTCAAACAATTTGCCACAGGGTTTTTAAAAAATTCAAAGGCACATGGCGCAAAGCCAAAGTGTTATGTAAACATTAAAGATGTTGACCTTTGTTCAATTGACATACAATATTGGTTTTTGTTTTCGGGTAAAAGCGGCAGCACAGCAAACATTAAATGGCTTTTAGAAGGCATAACCGGACACATGGGCAAATTAAATCTTGATCCCATTGGTTGCCAAGGTGGGCATTGGGAAAGGATTACTGTTAGGGTTTCGAAAGACAATTTTTTACCAACACAAGTTTTTCTTCCAAATTCAAAAGGAGGGGAATGGCATGCCTTTGACAAAATGGAAAAGGAAGCGCTTCAACCGCTTGTGTTTGTGTCGAAAAACAACCATTTTCTTTATGCCTCAAAAGGCTTGAAGTTGATTGAGTTTTTAAAATTTCGTGTTTTTTCGAGTGCGCTTGAGTTTAGTTTATTCGATGAGTGTGCCGAAGGCCAACAATTGAACTTGAATGCATCGATTGAAATTATTTCTTCCGATTTTATAGACAAATCCAAAGGTATTGCGCCCGATTGGTTATTTTATCAAGGTAATTGGGGCAATCCAAATCCCAACTATTTAAATGTTTCGAAAATCCATGATATTATTAAAGAAGCCTTTGGATCTAATTTCTCATTTTTATTGGGCTCGAGTGTTCTCGAAAAATTATCTACTTTTTTAATACAATATTATAGCAAGGATTGTAAATGCAAAGCCCAAGGACCTCAGCAAAAAAAATGCTGGCAAGGAGAAGAGTTGGCTTAGATTCGTTCAAATTTAAAGAAGCGCAAAAAAAAACCGCTTTGGTTGTCCAAAACGGTTTCAATGAATTTATCACTAAATATTATTTATGTGTTTTTTCGCTGCTTACAGTTAATTTTTTACGGCCTCTTGAACGACGAGCAGCCAATACACGACGCCCATTTGCAGAAGCCATACGCTCTCTGAAACCATGTTTGTTCTTTCTTTTGCGTTGCGATGGTTGGAAGGTACGTTTCATAATGTCTTATTTTAATATTTATTCTTAAAAATGGAGTGCAAATATAGCGCTATATTTTGTTTTGGCAAATATTCTATGAAAAAATTAAAATATTTCGCTTTGATAAGATTATGACCGAATAACCCGAATTAGTCTGTAATTTTGCTGCCTGTATGGCAAATCAAGAGGCTCCGGCCGCCCCTAACAAAGTTCTAAAAAAGGACGAACTTCCGAAAGCAAAGCTTAATAAAGAGAATTTTAAGCGTTCATTGCGCCTTTTTACCTATTTAGGCGAGCACAAGTGGAAATTCTTTTTGGGATTGGTGTTTTTGGCCGCCAGCGCGGGCATTGGCCTTATTTTTCCTCTAAAATCAGGTCAATTATTGGGTTATATTGGCGAAAGCACCAAATCGAGCGAACAAATGCGCGGCGAATTAATGAGTTTAGGCATGGTATTGCTGCTCATTTTGCTAGCTCAGGCCTGCTTTTCGTTCGGAAGGGTGTATTTGTTTGCCCAAGTCACTGAAAACATGCTAAAGGCCCTAAGAAAGGACACTTTTAAGCAAATTATTCAAATGCCCATGAGTTTTTTCTCAAAAAATCAGGTGGCAGAACTTAGTAGCCGAATTGCTACCGATATTAACGTGATATCGGATGCCTTTACCATTAATATTGCAGAATTTATCCGTCAAACCATTGTTGGTGTTGGCGGTTTGGTGTTATTGGTAGTAAAAACCGACTGGGTAATTGCCCGCTGGTTTTTGATTATTATTCCGCCATTAACCATTGTGGCCATCTTATTTTCACGCAAAATCCGAAAATTCTCAAAAGGCTACCAGGAAAAAATTGCCGAGTCGAATGTGATTGTTGGTGAAGCTTTTACCGGCATTACCAATGTAAAAACCTTTACCAACGAGTATTACGAAATTAATAAATATGATAAAATTACTTCTGAAGTACGTGCCTTTGGTTTAAAATACGGCATTTTGAGGGGTTTATTTTTCTCATTTGTGATGGTCTTTGTGTTCGGCTCCATTTTCTTTATCCTCTGGCAAATGCTTTTTGCTTTAAAGGTTGATCATACCATTAGCGCCGAATCTTTTGGCACATTCATGATGCTGTCGTTATTTGTGGCCGGCTCATTGGGGGGATTACCCGAGCAAATTGCTTCCATACAACGCGCATTGGGTGCTACCGACAGGGTGTTTGAATTGGTAGATGGAAAAATAGAAGACATTGATTTGGCCAAAGAATCCCAAGTAGCCGAGGGTAGCAAAGGTGAAATAGAATTTAAAGCTGTTAGTTTTAATTATCCTTCTCGTCCTGATTTTCCGGTACTAAAAAGCTTAAGTTTTAAAGTGCAAGCCGGTCATACGGTTGCCCTGGTGGGCTCAAGCGGTTCGGGTAAAACAACCATCGCCTCCTTAATTTTACGTTTTTACGACCCTGTTAATGGCAGTTTAACCATCGATGGACAAGAAACCAAAAGTATTTCAATCACCGAACTACGCAAAAAGATTGCCCTGGTACCTCAGGACGTGATTTTATTTGCCGGCTCCATAAAAGATAACATTTCATATGGCAAGCCCAATTCAACAGATACTGAAATTGAAGAAGCCGCCAAAAAAGCCAATGCCTTTGATTTTATCCAATCCTTCCCTGATAAGTTTAACACTTTGGTTGGCGAACGCGGCATTCAATTATCGGGGGGACAACGTCAGCGCATTGCCATTGCACGGGCGGTATTAAAGAATCCAAGCATTTTAATTTTAGATGAAGCCACCAGCAGCTTAGACAGCGAAAGTGAACGTTTGGTGCAAGAAGCCCTTGATAAATTGATGGTTGGCAGAACAAGTGTTGTTATTGCACACCGTTTGGCCACCATACGCAATGCCGATCAAATTGTGGTACTACAACACGGCGCTGTTATGGAAAGTGGCACGCACCAAGAACTAATGAAAAACGAAGATGGTTTGTATTTTAAATTGAGTAAAATGCAATTTGAATTTTCATCCTAAGTGCAAGTTGTGATTTTAATATTCAAGCGCTTGGTTTATTCATTAATAAAATAAAGCCGCATTATTAAACACATTTAAAAAGAGTTTTGGTTTTTTTACTTTTTGATTGGCTTGGTATAAAAAAAGTTTTCCATCAGTGTCTAACATTGGCAAATGGCAATTTTTATTTTTCACCCACTTGCTCGGTATAAAGGGCATATCATGTATGAATTTATTTTGTATAACATTGCGTACTTGTTCTGCATCAATACCGGCATTCATTTGTAAATTTTGATCGACATAATTTTTTGAATTTACTTGAACGCTTAACAAGCCATGTGATTGATTTACGTAAGGCCCGCCAACACTATCCATATAACAGTGGTTTTTAAACTGCGGATTATCGATTGTTTGCTTATGCCCAAATTGCCCCGTCCACAAGGTACACTGAATACCTATTTGCCAATTGGCTTGGTAACGGTATTGCAGCAAAAATGAAGCGGTTCTATACCTATCTAATGCAGGACGCGCCAACAAATCATTCTCGGTAACCAAGCTCCATTGATTGAAATATAAGCCCAATTGTCCGGTTTGTTGCGTGGTTTTTACCTTGTTAAAATAGGCGTTGTATGCATAAGCCACCGCATAACGGTAAGCGGTTTGGTTCGAAACAGGGTTTACAAAAGCACTTATTTGTTCGCTGTTATTTTGCCAAGCATACAACAAGCCTTGCGATAGCACCAATTCGGGGTGGCTTTGGGGCGGACCCAAGTTTTTAAAATTATAATACAACTTAAATTCGGTATTGGCTTGAACATGGTCTTGTATCACATAAAAATGAAGCGTAAAGCCCAAGCGCTGAAAGTGTGTGCCAAAGGCCAAGTTGGCACCAATCGATAATCCTGCCTTTGGTTTTGCTTGCCTGTACAACTCATTTTGTGCGAAAAGAGTCGCAAAAGAAATGAGTAAAATAAAAAGACTAAGAATTATTTTTTTGTTGGTATTCAATAATATTGTGTTGCAAAATTTGGGGCGTTAAATTTAAACCGTTGATGCAAAGTTGCGCCTGTTCGTAATAGTCCAGCCGACTGTTAAGTTTGTTTTCAATGGTGAGCAGCAGGTCCTCGCTTTTAAGTTTCTGTAAAAGCGGTCGCACTGTTTTTGATTTTTTAATTCTTTCGGCAAGTACCTTTGGTGGCAATTGCAAATAAATTAAAAGGCCATTGCTTTTAATTAGATGCAAGTTGTCGAAAAAGCAAACCGTTCCGCCGCCCAAGGCAATAACGGCTTTCGTGTTTTTTTCAATCACTTCTTCCAAACATTGTTTCTCGATCAATCGAAACTCCTCTTCGCCAAACTGGTTAAAAATAACAGCAATTGTTAAGGCCATTTTTTTTTCGATGTAATGATCTAAATCCACAAAATCGCGACGTAATAGTTGGGCCAATTTTTTTCCCAAGCTCGATTTGCCCGAGCCCATAAAACCGCTTAAAAAAATATTGGTTTGATTCGGCATACAAAAACCCGACAAAAAAGGTTGTGTTTTTTTAAGGCTTTAGGCCAGGCAGTTAATGCCATAATTGATGTTGAATAAAAAATGGTTTTTATCTTCTTTGAAGGTAAAAGCCCATTCATCGGCTTTTAGCACTAGATCCAACAAACCGGTGCTAACGAGGGTTGAAGTGTCAGTTCCAAAGGCATTGGTTTTGAGTGCATGTAATTGCTCCGGATTTCTAGAATTTAGAAAATCAATTTGCTCCTGAATGATTGCTTTTTGTGAAGCATTCACCACATTGATGGTATCAACAGCGTATTTGCGCTCTTTATTTGAAATAACCAACAAAGACTTGTATTTCACTTTTGCATCATCGGGATAAAAATTGTGTTTGATAATGTTTTCACCGCATTCGTTGATGGCGTTCGAAACACGATCAATTGTTAAAGCCGTTTCGTGATTTGATTCCAATTTACTTTTGGTAATTTGTAAAATTTGTCCGAGCACACTTTCATCAATAAAACCGTAATAGCTAAACACAACGTTGTTGTTGTATAAATTCTCTACAAGCGTTTTCATAAATTGAAATTTAAATCCCTTTTATTTGCTCTGACTAAATAAACGGCCAATAAGCAATTACTAAGGTAATTATTTTCTTGAAATTGCCAACTCTTTGGCAAAATAAGTCAAAATAACCGATGCTCCCGCCCGCTTAATGCTCAATAAAATTTCATCTCTCACGCGGTCACCGTCAATCCATCCTTTGGCAGCAGCGGCTTTTACCATGGCATACTCCCCGCTAACGTTATAGGCAGCAATGGGCAATGTGCTGTTGTCTTTTAATAGCTTTATCACATCCAAATAACTCAAGGCCGGTTTCACCATTAAAAAATCGGCGCCTTCAAGGGTGTCGAGTTCGGCTTCTGTTAAGGCTTCTAGGCTATTAGCCGGATTCATTTGATAGGTTTTTTTATCCCCCATTTTTGGGGCACTGTTTAAGGCGTCTCTAAAAGGACCATAAAATGCGCTGGCATATTTGGCGGTGTAACTCATGATGGATACATTGGTAAATCCGTTTACATCTAACTGTTCGCGAATATATCCCACCCTGCCGTCCATCATGTCGCTCGGACCAATGATATCGGCCCCAGCTTCAGCCTGTGCCAAAGCCATCTTGCCTAAAATATCGAGGGTTTTATCATTCAAAATTTCATGGTTTTTTACATAACCGTCATGTCCGTCGCTGCTGTACGGATCCATGGCCACATCGGTCATAATGGCCGCTTCGGGGAAACGTTTTTTAATTTCACGAAGCGCATTCAGGTATAGGCCTTTTTTATTTAATGATTCACTGGCTGTTTTATCTTTTAATTTTTCGGCAATGTTTGGAAACACATCAAAAGCGTGAATGCCAAGATTCATGCATGTTTCAATTTCCTTTAACAACAAATCCAAGCTGTATCTGTAAATGCCAGGCATTGAATGCACTTCTGTTTTTTTATTCTTGCCATCAATTAAAAAGAGCGGGTATATAAAATCATTAACGCTGAGTGAATTTTCTTGCACCAAGTTTCGAATGGCTGCGCTTTTGCGGTTACGGCGCGGGCGTTGTGTTAATTGAATCATAAGGGTACAAAATTACTTGAATTTTATGTAAGGATAAAGAAAATCCTAATTATTTGTGGCCATTAAAAGCTGCTTTTGACGAATATCGAGGCGCGCATTCATTTCAAGCATGGCGGCTAAAACCAGTTGCGAATAATTTTGAGATTGGGTTTTAAAATAACCCACATTGGTTTTCCACAAATTATAAATAATGTCCATGCTCCCTTCACTTGGCGCAAATGAAAACAAAGCCTTTTGTACATTGCCTGAACCGGCGTGATATACGTGCATCACCAACAATTTAAACCATAATTCATCTTGGTTTACATCACATATTTTTAGCGAATCAAGCATTTTTAATGTGTTGGGAATACAGATGTTTTTTAATAAACTACTGGCGGCATAAGCGCTACGCTCAAAAATGGCACGTTCATCTATTTGTTTATTTACTTTTAAGCCATACATCCGCGCCACATCTTTCATTAACTGAAAAGAACCGTAAGCGCCAACGTTTGATTTTTGAAGTTTATTAGGACTCTCTATTAATAATATGGCTTGCGCAAACCAAGGATCTACTCCGTTTTCAATAAAACAGTGGATGCCTTTTTGAAAATTTAAAGACGCTTTATCAAAATCATAAAAAAACTTTTTACCCGCCGTTATTAGCACCTTACATGCTGTATCCGCATGATAAAAGCCCCTCAAACTGTCTTTAAATTCTTTTTTGCATTGTTCATCTTTTGCGTTCCAATCTTTTAAGCACACTTTGGCAATTACATCTCGGCTATTGGCAAAACACATCAAGGCCGTGTCTTGATGCAAATTCATAATGGCACGCCAATATTTTACATTTTGTAATTCCTCTACCTTGTTAAAATATAAAGAACGATCAAAAATATAATTCTCGTTAAAATTGGTTTGAGGATTTAATACGCCCACCACATTTTTACACAAACCCAAAGGTTCATTCTCATCTTGTTTGTTGACCGTTTTATCTTTATCACCTTTAAAGGCATGCGCACCCGAACCTGAACTTAATATCAGAATTAAAGGGAAAAGGATGAATAATGTTAAGACACGCATGAGTGAACTATAAATATAAAAAATAAAGTTACAAAAAACTATGTTTTTTGGCTCTAGCAAATTGTGGAGTTTTGACATTTGCCTTGTTAATTAAATATAAGCGGCTAAAATAGCCAAGCTAAGCGCCATTAGACCTTTTTGGCCAACAATTAGCGTATTTCAAATAAAAAACCCCCGGTAAATACACCGAGGGTTTGATTTTTTAATGGTTTATGATTCAAAATTTAAAAAATAAATCCGAATTAACGCTTGGTTATCGCTACTAATTCTTTACCAATGCCTGTAAAAGACACCACATTAAGAGGGAATTCGAGGAATACATGTAAAAAACTCAAGAAAAACAGCATTTTAAGCCCTAAACTATAGTCATATATATATAATATGCAGGAAATTGTCCATAAAACCCCTGTTACAATTAAAAATGGCTTCGGAACTTGATGCCATTTGATGACCGATGTTTTTGAAAACCAGTTCAAATAATGGTATGTATAAGCAAAAGCAATAAATCGCATAATAACAAAGCCCGCATTGGTGCTAAAAATGTCTTTTATTTCAGTGAGGTGGTCGAGATGAAAGAAATTAATGAGTCTGAAATTTAATTCATTAAACGGCCCGTATGAGGTTTTGGTGTATTCGCTCACCTGATACATGAGATTTTGCGGTTGTATGGTGAATAACAAAATAGAACAAGTAACCAATACAATAATTGAAATGAGGCCAGGCCAAGATTTTTCTTTTAATACCCCATATAACATAAAGGCCCAAGTAAAAATAAACACATGAATGATGGTTGGCAAAAAAACACCTGCCCAGGTATAAAATTCAGAAGAGTTGTTTAAAAAGCCAACGGTTACAAAACACAAGGCAAACAATACAAAACGGTATAACCAATCTTTGATAAATACAAAGGCAATAGAGCCGAGTAAGGAAAATAAAATCCAATCGGCGATGATGGAAAAGTTTTTGGGCGGTCTAAAATTCCAATACACCAAAATGGTGCAGGCAATAATTAAAAATATAAAATCGTATTTGCCTTTGGTGAAATAATTCTTTTTGTGCAGCCAGCCAATTTCGGTCATATAATGCAAAGGACCCAAAATGCCATATGAGAATAAAAACAATTCAAAGGGAACATAAAAAGAGATTAAACATGATAAGATGATTAATCCGCTATTCAAATGGTGGATGGTTTGTGACTTCATTTTTTCTGTTTTACTGCGCCCTTTAAATATTCTTCTTGCATAAAATCATTAAAGGTTTTTGTTTTATCCTTATAACTATTGCTGGCAAAGTAAGCCAAAATTGGCTTCAAATGTTCAGGAGATTGATACGAACCTAAAATATCAATCATGTTCAAATCTTCATCCAAAACACATAATGAAGGCAAAGTTAAACGGTTATTAGTTAATCTAAAGGCCAAGGTGTTAAAAGGATAATTATTAATTGGGGTATTGTAGTGCTTTTCATTCCTAAAAATAATGGTATCCTTTGAGGCCGCGTTAAATTGTACCAAATGGAAATTTTTATTCACGTAATTGCCAATGCAGGTATCCGTAAAACTTGTTTTATTCATTACTTTACCGGAATTACAAAAATCGGCGCTAATGCAAACCAATGTTTTTTTCGGTTTTTTCTTTTGCACCTTTTCAAGATCTTTGATGTCAATTAAAGGCACCGCTATTTTTTTGTAATTGGTGTCGATAAAAGTTTGGTTAAAGTGTTTGTTAAATTCATCGAAAACGGTGGTTTGCCAAACATTTTCAACCATAAAAATTAAAATGGGCTCAATTTTTTTATCATCCAGAAAACCTTGGGTAAGTAAATTAAATTGGTAATTGTTGGCGATAAACATGGTGGAAGGATAACTTAATTTATCGCCCAGAAATTTGATGGCCAACTCATGTGGTGTTTTCGGTTCTTTTGAAAGAGGCTTGTAAATTTTGCCGTTGTATTCAATGGTGTCTTTTGTTTCAGCATTAAATTTAACCGGATAAAAATTGGTATTGATGTATTCGGCCAATCCCGAATTTGAATAGGTTGTTTTCATCATGTGTTTACACCAACCGCACCAATCGGTGTAAATATCAAGGATAATGGGCTTGGGTAAAGTTTTGTTTTTTTCCTGAGCCTCTTTAATACTCATCCATTTTACCAATCCGTCGTTTTCAGTTTGAGCAAAATAATTCGACACCAGCAAACCAAACAAAATAGTCGCGAAGGTTTTCTTTAAGTTCATAGATCGTAACAATTAATCGTTGTTATTTTTTTTCGTATAAATTTATAAACTTAATGGCAGCAATTTAAAAAATAATGAATGAAGAGGCTGTTTTTGATTTTTTTGGCAAAACTGTACTAAATCGCGCTGATTTGTAATGGCTTATAGCCCAATGCTATTAAAAGCATGAATTATTTTTTATGGGTTGTGCTTAAAGAGAGGAGATTAAGAAATCACCTTTTTATTCATCCTATACCCTTTTCCTTTTTGTGATTGTATGATGCGTTTGCCAAAAAATTGGCGAATGTTGTAAACATGCACATCAATGGTGCGCTTAGCGGCAACCGTTTCATCTTCCCAAATTAATTTGGCAATTTCTTTTTTTGTAAAAAATTTTTCGTTCTGATGGTAAAGCAACTCAAATAGTCTAAACTCTTTTCTTGGTAATTGAATGGCTATTCCGTTTTTAAAAATGAGATACTTGTCATTATCAATAATCACGGCCCTTTCGGTTTTGGCCAATTGTTTGGTTTTTCGTCGCAACAGGTTTTTTAGAAACAATTCTAACACCGATGGTTTGTTGTGAAAACTAATAAAGGCATCGGCCCCTGAATTAAAAGCCAATTCAACCACAAAGTCATCTTGTTTTTCAGAATATATAATTACGCTTGGGGCAAATTCGTGGTATTTGGCTTTGATTTCTTTTAAAACAAGCACCCCATCATTTGGTTCTAAATCCAAATTTAAAAACACCACATCGGCCACTTCATTTTGAAGAAAATCAAATAATTGATCTTCGGCTTTAAAAATGTGGGTGTTTGGAAAGCTATGCTTTAAGCCATCAACTGTTTTATAAATACGGTTGATCGTATTGTCTACAAAAACGATACTCGGTTGATAGGTGCTCATCTTAAAAGTAAAGTTTAACTTTTAAGTTTAAGCCAAGGACAATTGAACGTTATATAAATATTAAATTGTGAAGGATTAGGTTTTGCTGGATTTAAAGAACAAAGACAAAAAAGGTTACTTAATTTTTTTAGGGATTAAAAATAGTTTGTTTGCCGACATGTTCAAAAGCAAAAAATTGCTTTCACCTTGCTGCATTAATACCGTTATTTTTTGGGGTACCTTTCGCTTCAAGGCTTTAATAAACACATCCATCTGTTTGAACCAAGCTTTTATGGGCTTGCTGCTTTTCTTACTGATAATGGTCTTTAAGTTTGAATTCACTTCCAACTCCAAGCTAAACAATTCCAATATTTCTTTGTTTTTTTTGTTGTGGAGCGATAAGTTAGGGATAGAAGATTCGACAATAAAACACAGCAAATCCATGTTTAAATGATAAATTCTTATCAGTGCCTCTAAATTGTTCTTCTCTTTTTTACAAAAATCGATTTTGGTTTTTGCAATTAACACCTGTCTTTTAGTCATAATAAAAACGCCCGCTAAAAATAGCAGGCGTTTTAATATGGAACAAAATCTTCTTAGTGATTCACTACTAATTTAACAGTTTCTTTACTATTACCACTGTTCAATGTTACAAAGTAAATACCATTGTTAAGTTCTTTGGTATTGATTTGGTATTGGTTGGCACCTGAATTTAAAATTTGGTTTTGAACCGGAGCAGCTACCAATTTACCTGTCATGTCGTAAATATTTACTGAAACAAGACTCAATGCTTGTGCGTTTACATTTATCACAACATTATCATTACTTGGATTAGGAAACAAATTGATTTCGCTCACATTCGCTGCATTTGAACGAACTGCTACATCAGCACAAGTATAAGTGGTGATGCTTACTGTTACAGTTTTTGCTGAGTTTTGGTGAGTTACTGATAAAGTAGCCACAAAAGTACCCAAAGTTGACACAGTGAATGAAGGGTTAATGGCTGTGCTGTTTGACAAGCTTAATCCAGCAGGGCTAGACCATGACAAAGAACAATAACCAGGATCGATGGTTGAAGAGGCAGTAAATGTATATGGTGTTAAAGTACCTGTTGGGAAACCGATACACACTGAATTGTTACCAATTGATGCTGCAATATTAGGAACGACTGTGCTGGTAGTAGCAGAAATAATTACATCTGTAAAGCTGGCACCAGATATAGCAATTGAACCCGGAGCAGGACGGTAATCAGGTGCAGTGTAATTGTATGGCGTTGTTAAAATATTAGATGACAACTTTAAAGTATCGTTATAAGCTGCAACCCATGCATTGATGGTAGCATTAAAAGCTGTAGAAGCTGTTTGACTTTCAGTGGCTTTTTGACCATAACCTGCTAAAATATTATTTTTGAAAACCAAGGTATTAGTTGATGTACCAGCAGCATTTAGTTCCGACAAGTTACCATCAATATAAACACCGCGGGTTGCGTGATCCATTAAAATTGAATTGATAATTCTTAAACTTGAGTTACGACGGATACGTGCTCCTCTTCTAAAACCACTTGCATATGTAGCAGTTAATACGCCTCTTAGTGGACCAATATCAGTAATGTTACTGAAAATAGCATTGGTGTTTGGATCTGCAGTTGTACCATTTGGATCATTATCAGATTCAAAAGCTTCAGATGTAGAAACACTTGGGTTATCAGAAATTTGTGGGTCACGCACACCTAAACAAAATTGAACTGTACCATGGAAACCATTATCAGTGTCAAAATCATCATCTAAACAACGGTAAGCCACCAAATGACGACAATTTACTGCACCACCAAACCATTCAAAAGCATCATCATTAGAATAAGATACTTGAACAAAATCAATTGTTGTGTTTCTTCCAACAGCACCCAATGTTAAGCCATTGATTTCTTTGTTTGGTTGATATACATATCCACCATATTCAATACGTACGTATTTTAAAACACCTGAATTGTCGTTGTCATCAGGACTAGTACCTCCACCATATTCAGTATCAGAACTTACAGGTAAACCTTCAACGTTATTGATGCCGTTTGGATTATTGTTTGAGCCTTTACCCAATAAGATAATACCACCCCAATCGCCTAAACCTCTTTGGCCGGGTGCTTGATTTGAAGTAAATACAATTGGCTGGCTTGCAGTACCATTTGCAATTACTTGCGAACCTTTGGTAACAAATAAACCTGCACCTGTTACACTTTTATCACCCAATACAATTACACCGGGTTGAATGGTTAAAATTGAATTATTTTTAACGAAACATTGTGTCGATAATAAAATTACTTGGCCTGTAGTCCAAGTAGTGTTAGCAGTAATATTTCCTGTAACTGTAAAGTTAGCGCTTGGATATACTTTGTTTTGTGGATCCCATTCAGTCCAATTATCTGTCCACATTGGTGTTGGAGCAGGAGCAAATGCGCCTCTATAACAGGTTTTTGTTAACAAGCTTGATGTTTGTGCGAAACTGCCACCTAATAAAAGCGCGCCTATCGCAGAAAGTAAAATTTTTTTCATTTTTTATAATTTAATTTTTGTGCTACAAAGTTCAGGCAACGATGTTCTTTGATTGTTACTTAAAAATTAAATTACAATAACGAATGCGTTATGTGAATGTTAAGGGTTTAAAATTTAAATGAGATAATAAAAGTATAAGTAGATCCGTAATTTCTTTTAAAATTTACAAAATCAATATTTGCGTTGTAGGCATTCGACGTTCTTTGATCACCTTTATAATAAATGATACGATCGGGATGAAAAAGGTCCTTAATATTAAAACGTAATTCAAGTCTGTTTTTAAGAAATGATTTTGTTAATTGTAAATCCACAACCGTGTAGGCGTTCTCCCAGCGATTAATGATTAAATTATTCCCTACTAAGTTAATTCGTTGTCCTACTCTATTCAACATGGTGGTGATACTAAAGCCGTTTTTTTGATCCACATATGAAATACCACCGTTGATAATGTATGGTGCTTGGCCTTGCATCACCCTAGTATCAGGCACTTTATCATTAATGCCTTTTACATTCACCTCAGATTTAATGAGTGATAAATTTGAAAACACATTCAAATTATTTAAAAATGGCACAGAATCCTTTTTTAAGATGGCGCCTAAATTAATGCGGTATTCTAATTCTGTTCCATAAATTGAACCGAAATTGGCATTTCTGTATACCACCTGATTTTCTTGTCCACCCATTAAATAACGTTCAATGGGATTCGAAAAATATTTATAAAAACCGGTCACAGTAAATAATTGACCTCTGCCCGGATAAGCTTCAAAACGCAAATCAAAATTTTGAACGTAGGCCCGCTTAAGCGTATCGTTGCCTGCTAATGATAAACGTGTTTCAGGATCAAACCAACTTGTAACAGCAAGCTCTCTGAACTCAGGACGATTTAATGTTTTATAATAAGCCGCGCGAAGGCCCCAAAAAGTATTGACATTGTAAATGACATTTAAAGAGGGTAAAATATCTTTTACTGTGTTGTTTACAAAGGAAGAATCAATTTTATTGTATTGAATGTTTAATTTCTGAGTATAGCTTTCGTAACGCACGCCACCAATGATGCGCAGTTTTTCGGTGTATTTATATTCCCCCATGGCATAAGCACCATATAGCTTTGAAGAAGCGTGGTAGTTGTCATCGGGCTTAGTTATTTCGATGGCTTTAAAGCCGCCTAAACCGGTTGGCGTAACGCTCATGTTTTCGGCTGCAAAAATTTTGTCTTCGGTTAAATAAGCCAAATCGTAGTTTTTAAAAATTCCGGGGCCATTGTAAAAATCCATTCCAAATTGACGGATATTAAATTGGCGTTCTCTGAATTGATAAAATGTGCCGGCTTTAACTTCCACTTTTGTTTTTTCATCGATTTTAAAAAGGCGCGACACATCAATTTTGCTGTTTGCAATTTGCTCGTTCAAATTTGAATACACTCTATAACCTGCAAAATCAGGACCGGTTGTTGAGCCAATGTTGGCACTGTAAGTGGTATCTAAAGGATTCGGGCTCGAAGGGTCCATGGCATCTTTGCGTGTATACACCATAAATCGCAAATTTGGTACAGTGCGCTGAATGTTACTGATGCCGGCATTAAAGAAGAGTTTTATTTTTGATGTTGGAAAATAATGCTCAGAATTTAATTGGGATGAATAAATTTTATTCGCCGTAAAAAATCGGGCATCAATGCGGTTTGTTTGTCCTGCCGTACCTGTTGGATTTGTACCGGTTGCATAAATAAATTTGTTGTCGGCATATCCGGTAAGTAAATTCTTTAAGCTGATTGAATGGTTTTCGTTGAGCTTGCAAGATAAATTTAACAAGGCACCGGTTGATGTTTGAGTTTGATTAATGGTGTTGGTGTAACGTTGTTCATTTTGAACATTGCTTCGGTCGAACTTTTCGATTGTGATGCCATCGTATTCTTGGCGTTGAAGATTAAATAAATTGTTGGTGTTATTGTATCCTAAACTAAAAATGATACCAAAAAAATCTTTTTCCTTTCTTTTAATATTATACCCTGTTGCAAATTGAAAATTGGCATTTGGTTTGTAAGTAGATTGTGATGTTGACCAATCATTCTTAAAATAAGTGGCTACCCGGGCTTGGTCGGCCGATTTTATCCACGATGCTTTGTCTTCAAGCGCAGGCACTTGCGCAGGCAAATCACGTGAGCCGTCATCGAAGCCAAATTTGTCGTATTTACCACCACCGTAAGTGGTTTTACTTTTGCCGGTGGTAAGGGTATTGTAACCGAAGCCCGTACTAAAGGATACAAAATTCTTTTCAGGAATACTTTTGGTATTTACTTGAACAATTCCGCCTGCAAACTCCGATGGCATATCGGGTGTAGCCGTTTTGTTGATTACAATATTATCGAGCATGTTCGCCGGAAATAAATCAAAAGCGAAGGCTTTTTTATCGGGCTCGGTGCTAGGTAAGGGCGAACCATTTAAATAAGAGGCATTGTAGCGCTCGTTTAATCCGCGAATAATAACAAACTTATCATCTTGAATGGTAACCCCGCTAATGCGTTTTAATACATCACTGGTGTTGCGATCCGGCGTTCTTTTAATGGTTTCGGCCGAAATACCGTCGCTTACGCTGGCATTGTTTTTTTGTTGTAACACCAATGCCGTGTTGTTTTCTTTGTTTAAAGTTACCACCACTTCCACTTCTTGCAAATCTTGCGCTGATGATTGCTCTAACATCACGTTAATGTCGGAAGACTCATTGGCAGTGACTTTCACATCCATTATTTTTTTTGTGGTATACGAAACATAACTAATAATTAAGTTCACCTTTCCTGCGGGCACATTATTAATTACAAACTTGCCATCAAAATCTGCAGCTGCGCCTTTGTTACTGCCTTCAATTAAAACAGTTGCACCCAATAAGGTTTCCCCTGTTTTGGAGTCAACAATTGTGCCCGATAAACGGCCTGTTTGAGAAGAAAGATTTAAACTAAAAAAGAAAATAAATACTGTGACAACAAATTTTTGCATGCTAATTGTTTTATGCCGCAAAAGAAGCTAGCAGAAATTACTCGTACTTAAATTTGTTGTTACCAAAAGATTAAGGTTATTACCAAAATCGGGGAATTAATTAATAATAAGTTAACTTTAGACGGCTGTTGATTTTGTTAACTTTGACGCAGAATAATACTATGGCAAACGATACATTAAAGATTTTATTGGTTGATGACGAGCCGGATATTGTAGAATTTTTAGGCTACAATCTAAAGAAGGAAGGTTACGATATCCTTACTGCGAACAATGGAAAGGACGCCATTGAAATAGCAAAAAAAGAATTGCCGCATTTAATTATATTGGATGTGATGATGCCCGATATGGATGGCATTGAAACCTGCCGTGAAATTCGCGAACAAAAAGGCTTGCAAGATGTGCTCATTGCCTTCTTAACGGCAAGAAGCGAAGATTACACACAAATTGCCGGTTTTGAAGTTGGGGCAGATGATTACATCACCAAGCCCATTAAACCAAGGGTTTTTGTAAGTAGGGTGAAAGCTTTGCTACGCCGTTTACAAAACACTGCTACCAGTGAAGCCAACATGGAATTTGGCGAAATCCGAATTGATAAAGACAAACACTCGGTATTTAAAGGCACTACAGAAATATCATTACCAAAAAAAGAGTTTAAGCTATTTGCCCTTTTGAGCAGTAAACCGGGCAAGGTTTTTACCCGCGAGTTTATTTTGGATCAAGTTTGGGGTGATGAAGTGGTTGTTGGCGACAGAACAATAGATGTTCACATTCGTAAATTACGCGAAAAGCTAGGCGACGATTATTTTAAAACCGTAAAAGGTGTAGGTTATAAATTCGAGTTCTAAACATTTAAACCCATTAATTTAACCCGCTTCGTGCGGGTTTTTTTATGTTTACCCCTAAGTCCAGATTCTACCACAAATGGCGCTAAGTGAATTTGGTTATTCAAAATTGCGATAAACATGTTGCGTTATTTTACCCCATTAAAAAAACCCGCCTCTCATCGGGTTAGTTTTGTGCGGATGAAGGGACTTCCCGATATACGCTACGCTGCATCGGGATAAACTTCTCGTCCCTTCACCGCAAAAAAAAACCCGCCTAACAGCGGGTATTTTTTGTGCGGATGAAGGGACTTCCCGATATACGCTACGCTGCATCGGGATAAACT
>JBAXXZ010000002.1:0-17360 GCA_037127575.1 Bacteroidota bacterium
TTTTTATCCAGCAATGTTTCAGCCAACTCAGCAAAGTGCTTTTTGCCCGCTCCACTATCAATTGCCATTTTAATGCCAAACAACCTGCTCAATAAGCGGTAAACGTTTCCATCTACAACGGCTTTAGGTATGTTAAAGGCAAAGCTGGCGATGGCCGCGGCTGTATAATCACCAATGCCTTTTAGCTGTTTTATTTCTTCATATTTGCTTGGAAACTGCCCATTGTATTCGTTAGTAACTATTTTAGCGCTCGCATGCAGGTTTCTGGCCCTCGAATAATAACCTAAACCTTGCCATAATTTCATTACCTCATCTTCTTTGGCCTTGGCCAAATTTTGAACAAGGGGGTACTTTTCTACAAAACGGTTATAATATGCCAGCCCTTGCGCCACTTGGGTTTGCTGAAGAATAATTTCAGAAATCCAAATTTTATACGGGTCCTTTTCGTGTCGCCAAGGTAAATCGCGCTTATTCACCTTGTACCATTTTTGTAATCCCTCACTAAACCAAAGTTCCATAACAGGCTAAAAGTAAGGGTTTTAAGCCAAATGCAGGATTTATTTGGCAAGAATCAAAAAAAATTTTCAATTCATAATATTAATAGTATCTTTGCTGCCCGTTTTAAAATACAAATAATTGATTTTAAATAGTTTGTAAGATGACCAAAGCAGATATTGTTAATGAAATTTCGGAAAAAACAGGCATTGAAAAAATGGCTGTTCAAGCTACCGTTGAAGCATTTATGAAAACCATCCGTAATTCGATGGTAGAAGGAAAGAATGTTTATTTAAGAGGTTTTGGAACTTTTGTGGTGAAAAAACGTGCCGAAAAAATTGGACGTAATATTTCTAAAAACACAACTGTTGTAATTCCAGCACATTACATTCCTGCTTTTAAAGCAGCTAAAACTTTTGCCGATAGAGTAAAACGTAATGTGAAGTCGGCTGAACCAATTGCTAAAAACTTAGATTAAATTAAATGGGTGTCAGCAATAAAAGATTAATTCTCATTGCCGGCGCTTGTACTTTATTCGTTCTTTTATATTTTGCCCCTAAAGTCCTTGAAAAAAAGGCTGAAAACATTGCTACAGAAGGCAGCAACAATGCCAATGCACTAAACAGTAATTTGGATGTTTATCTTTCTGTTTCGATTAAGGCCTTAAATGAAAAACAAACCGAACTTTATAAGCGTTTTTTTAATGCTAAAAATGCCGATAGTTTGTTGCGTTTTTGGGACCAATTAAAACGTCCTGATTTATCTGCCTACTTTTTAGAAGTGAAGGCCAAAGAAAAACCAAACGCCGAAAATTGGCTCTTAGCAGGTAAAAAGTACTTCAACGCCACACAGTTTTGCCAGGACAAAAGCGAAATTCCGGTTTTATTTCAATGTGCTTTGCGCTGTTTTGATAAAACACTGTCTTACAGTCCGCTAAACACAGAAGCAAAAATTTTCAAAGCCTCTTGTTTGGTTGAAGGTGCCGGAAATCCAATGGATGGTATTGCCATTTTAAAGAATGTTGAAAAAACTGACAGCAATAATGTTCAACTGCAATTAACTTTTGCCTTCTTTTCGGTAAAAAGCGGACAGTTAGACAAGGCAGTAGATCGTTTTTTTAAAGTTCTTAGGGCTGATTCAAATTACATAGAAGCTTATTTACATTTGGCAGATGTATATGAGCAACAACATCAACCTGAAAAAACAATTAAAATGCTTCAACGCTATTCGGCCAAAACAACCGACCCAACTAGCAAAGCAGAAATAGAAAAATACATACAACAATTAAAAACAAGTATTAACAAATAAATTTCACATTATGCCAAGCGGAAAAAAGAGAAAAAGACATAAAATGGCAACTCATAAGCGTAAAAAACGCTTAAGAAAGAATCGCCATAAGAAAAAATAATAAACACCAGTTTATTATTTAGTATGATAATCAACCTTAACAAAGAAATCATGTATTTCTTTGTTAAGCGTTTTTTGGTTAATGACATTTCGTGAACAATGAAATGCTTAACTGCTTATATTTATAATATAAAAAATTCAGCGCGTGAACCAAGAATTAATAATTAATTCCACGCCTAGCGAAGTTGTAATTGCACTACTGCACGATAAGCGTTTAGTAGAGCTACACCGTGAGAAAAACAATTCAAAATTCTCGGTAGGCGATATATACTTAGGAAAGGCAAAAAAAGTAATGACCGGTTTAAATGCCGCGTTCATCGATGTTGGCTATGAAAAAGATGCTTTTTTGCATTACTTGGACCTTGGTCCGCAAGCCCAATCATTAATTAAATACGTCGATCAAACCCAAAACGGGAAGCAAAATGTCAGCAACCTCATGTACTTTAAAAATGAGCCCGACATTAAAAAAGACGGAAAAATTAACGACATCGTTAAATCGGGTCAGAATTTGTTGGTGCAGGTTGCTAAAGAACCAATCAGCGCCAAAGGCCCTCGTATTACAACCGAAATTAGCTTGGCAGGCAGATATTTGGTTTTAATCCCTTTTTCAGATAAAATCTCTGTTTCATCTAAAATCCGAAACATTGAAGAAAAACACCGTTTAAAAGATTTAATGCAGAAAATAAAACCAAAAAACTTTGGGGTTATTGTGCGCACTGTAGCCGAAAGCAAATCGGTAACCGATCTTGAAAGCGATTTAAACGAATTGGTTCGTCGCTGGGATGAATGTTACAATACTTTAAAAAATTCTCAACCCCCAATGCGTGTTTTGGGCGAAGCCGATAGAACCAATGTTATTTTAAGGGATTTTTTAAATGCTTCTTTTAACGCCATTCATGTAAATGATACGGCTGTGTATGAAGATTTAAAATCTTACATCAAAACCATTGCGCCTGATAAACTTGATATTCTTAAAAATTACACCGGTAAACTTCCCATTTTTGATGCTTACGGCGTAGAAAAACAAATTAAAAGTTTATTCGGTAAAACCGTTCACATGAAAAGTGGCGCTTATTTGGTCATTGAACATACCGAGGCATTGCACGTATTTGATGTAAACAGCGGTAACCGCGCCAAAAGCGACAATACCCAAGAAGAAAATGCCCTGGAAGTGAATTTGGAAGCTGCCGTTGAAGTGGCTCGCCAATTAAAGCTTCGCGATATGGGCGGTATTATTGTGGTTGATTTTATCGACATGCACCATGCCGACAACCGTAAGTTGTTGTTCGATAAGTTGAAGGAAGAAATGAAAAGCGACCGTGCAAAACACAATATTTTGCCGCCAAGTAAATTCGGTTTAATTCAAATTACACGCCAACGCCTTCGTCCGGAAGTAAATGTGGAAGTGCTCGAAACCTGCCCTAGCTGCGGCGGTACAGGCAAAGTACAACCAAGTATTATTTTTGTGGATCAATTGGAAAATACCCTGCGATTCATCTTCAATGAACAAAACAACAAAAACATCACCCTAAATATTCACCCTTACATTGAAGCCTATATTAAAAAAGGCGGACTTTTCAGAAGTTTACAATGGAAGTGGTATTTCGAATTCAAACAATGGGTGAAAGTACAAAGCGTTTCGAGCGCCGGTTTAATGGACTATAAGTTTTTTAACAAAGACATGGATGAAATTATCATCTAGGCCCTAAATTAAAAACACTAAGCCGCAATCGGAAAATCGAAAGACAATTGTTTTTTTACCAAAATTAATTGCACTGCCTCAGGTGTCTGCGCCTTTAATAAATCACGCTCCAAATTACTGATGATTTGATCCGAAGATTTTGCCTTCACCAAAAAAGGCCTCGAAGAATCTTTATGGCCACTCAATTCTTTCATAAAATTGGCCCACTCTTGAAAGCTTGATGTTTCTTTTAAGTTTGATATTGCATTCATGACTTTTTGTTTTATTCAAAATTACTACACTTAATAGCGTTTGATTGCTACGTTTTGTAGCATTATTTTAATCGCAATCAATTCATTAACAGGCATTTGTGAGGTTTTGTGTTTTTGGATTTTCTAAAAATGCGGTTTGGGCGCTCGAGCGGGCCACTCCGGGCTTCGGTTTTTTGAGGCGAACATCGCAAATTGCCGCACTCGCCTCAAAAGAACTATTCCCTCCGTGTCCCTAGCGCAAGTGCCGGTATTTTAAATATTTGGACTAATCCTGAACTTTAAGTTTTAATTGAACTTCTTTAAACCGTGTACCCAAAATAGTCTTATGATTATCCTTCTAATTCCTTTATTTTTGAATAAACTAATTATGGCAAACATCTTCGAATTTAAAGGACATAAACCCGTTATCCACTCTTCGGCATTTATACACCCTAACGCCACTGTTACCGGCAATGTCATCATTGGCCGCAATGTGTATGTTGGTCCGGGTGCCGCCATACGCGGCGATTGGGGACAAATTATTATTGAAGACGGATGCAATGTGCAAGAAAACTGCACCATCCACATGTTTCCCAGAACAACCGTTTTGTTGAAACAAGGTGCGCATGTAGGCCATGGCGCCATCATCCACGGCGCCACATTGGGCAAAAACTGTCTTATCGGTATGAATAGCGTTATTATGGATAACGTTGTCATTGGCGATGAATGCATTGTTGGCGCCTTAAGTTTTGTGGCCGCCGATACCATTTTTGAAAAAAGAAAAATCATTGTTGGCAATCCTGCCAAAGCCGTGAAAGAAGTAAGCGACGATATGATTGCCTGGAAAACCAAAGGCACCGCCCTTTACCAACAATTACCAAAAGATTGTCATGATACCTTAAAAGCCTGCGAACCCTTAAGAAGGCCGGCACCATTTACTTCGAAGCAGGATGATGAATATAAAACCTGGACAAAAGAGAAGAAGAAAAAATAAATTTGTATTTTTAATTTAAACCTTGAATTATGAAATTATTACTTACAGTATTGATTGCGTTTAATTTGTTTCTATTAAGTGCTTGTAAAAAAGAACAAACCAAAGAAGTGCCTGACCCCATTGCATGTTTTAACCCATCTGTAAGATTTCAGAACCAGGGTACTTCAATCACTTTTCAAAATTGTTCGGAGAATAAAGAAAGTGATATTTGGGAGTTTGGCGATGGCTTTACTTCAACTTTATCGGAAACTTCGCACTCATATGCCAAAACCGGCAAATATCAGGTATCACTAAAGGTTACCAAAGGCAGTAAATCAAATACATTAACCAAAAATATAATATTGGGTTCTGGAGTAATTATTAAATTTTCAGCAACCTTAACATATTCAAGTGTACCTGCAAATCTCCAAAGTATGTATTACCACTTGTATATTTATAAAGACGCTGGGCTTTCGGGAGAACTATTATATCAAAATTTTCAATCTAATCCCAATTGGCAAAATAATATCAGCTATATCAAATCATCAAATGATGGCAATAGCAGTTATTATTTTAAATTGTTATTAAGTGGCTCTGCTAATGGCTCTAATGTAGTATTGGATAGTTTAATTACTGAAAGATTAGATGTAGTTGACGGCCCCACAGCTATTTACAATCAAAAAAAATTAAGCATTGGGAATGTGGGTTACAACATTAACATTGATCCAGTGTTTTAATGGCATTCAATAATTTTTATTGATGACTTTCCTGATACAAGGGGGCAAAAAATAACAAGCATTTTTTTGGTGTGTGAAAACAAAACCCCGACGAAATAGAAGAAGAAAATTATAGCTAATGGCTTATTGAGCGCAATGCCACTGATAAGAGATTTTTTACAAAATAGAAATCTAAACATACTTTGCATGACGCCAATTACCCACTTATTGAACATAATTCTCTTCATTAATCTTAGTGCCCTGAGTGTCTTAGTGGTAAAAAATCTCTTGCTACTTCCCTTTCAATTTCCATATTTTTTCCGTTAATTTAGTAACTCAATTACTAGTACCATGGCTAAAAGCAAGCTTAAATCTATCTTGAATCCCGATTCAATAAAATTCCTATACCAATACCTCAACAATGCCTCTCCAACGGGTTTTGAAAGTGAAGGGCAAAAAATTTGGCTCAATTACTTAAAACCTTATATCGACACACATTTTGTGGATGTTTACGGCACTGCCGAGGGTGTAATTAATCCTGATGCCCCATTTAAAGTGGTAATAGAGGCCCACGCCGATGAAATTAGCTGGTTTGTACACTACATTACCAAGGATGGTTATATTTATTTAAAACGCAATGGGGGCAGCGATCATCAAATTGCCCCTTCCAAAAGGGTAAACATCCACACCGATAAAGGTATTGTTCCTGCAGTATTTGGATGGCCGGCCATTCATGTGCGTGATGCAGCAAAAGAAGAAACACCTACCTTAAAAAATATTTTCCTCGACCTTGGTTGCAAATCAGATAAAGAAGTGGAAGAACTGGGCGTACACGTTGGCTGTGTGGTCACTTATCCCGACGAGCTCACCGAATTAAACAAGCGTTTTTATGTTGGCCGCGCCTTAGACAACCGCATTGGCGGCTTTATGATAGCGCAAGTGGCCCGCATGTTAAAGGAAAACAAAGACAAATTGCCCTTTGGCTTATACATTGTAAACTCGGTTCAAGAAGAAGTTGGTTTAAATGGCGCCACCATGATTGCCAGAAAAATAAATCCAAACGTGGCCATCGTAACAGATGTTTGTCATGATACCCAAAGCCCGATGATGAGCAAGGTAAACAGCGGCGACATTGCCTGCGGTAAAGGTCCGGTTTTAAGCTACGCCCCTGCCGTTCACAACAATTTATTAAAACTAATTATTGATGTGGCCAAGAAAAACAAAATCGATTTTCAGCGTTTGGCTGCATCAAGAGCCACCGGCACCGATACAGATGCCTTTGCCTATTCAACCGACGGCATTGCCTCTGCGCTTATTTCACTGCCGCTAAAATACATGCACACCACGGTTGAGAGTGTAAACAAACAAGATGTTGAAGAAGTGATTAAATTAATTTACCACAGCGTTAAAGCCATAAAAAACAAACACGATTTTAAATACATTAAATAGATAGATTATTTAAAGATGTTTGTTCGATAAGGACCTAATGCTTTAAATTTTAACCATACACACATGCCCATATTAGGTTCAATTATAAAAGGTGCCATTGGTATTCGCTCAAGAATTCCTACTCGTCGCAGTGTATACAAACAACAAATACGACAGCTTCATAAATTAATTGTGAAAGCACAGTTTACCGATTTTGGCAAACAGTTTCGTTTTAGTGAAATGTTGTTGGAATCAGATCCAATCAAACACTTTCAAAAAAATGTTCCTATTTACGATTACCAAAGTATTTTTGATGCTTGGTGGCACTTAGCTTTGCAGGGAAAAAAGGATGTTTGTTGGCCGGGTAAAACAAAATACTTTGCATTGAGCTCAGGCACTTCCGAATCGTCGAGTAAACACATTCCTGTAACGAAGGACATGATTAAGACCATTCAAAAAGGCACCTTAAAACAAATATTATCTACCCGTCATTTTAATTTTAGCAAAGAGCAATACGAAACCGATATTCTGTTTGTTGGCGGCAGTACCAATTTAAATTACAATGGCACATATTTTAGCGGCGATTTAAGTGGCATTACAACCGGCACACAACCGCGTTGGTTTCAAAACTTTACCCTCCCCGGTCCTGATATTCGTTCAATCAGCAATTGGGAAAATAAATTGCAAGAAATTGTAGACAAGGCCAAACAATGGAATGTGGGTTTTATTTGTGGGGTACCGGCTTGGATTCAAATTTTATTTGAGCGAATTATCAAACATTACAATGTAAAAACCATCCACGACATTTGGCCCAATTTGGCCATTTTTGTTCATGGTGGTGTATCGATTCAACCCTATAAAAAAAGCATTGATGCGCTTTGTGCAAAACCAATGATTTATTTAGATACCTATATGGCCTCCGAAGGCTTTATGGCTTTTCAAGAAAGACCCAACGAGCCACAAGGCATGAAGTTGTTGACCGACAACAAAATATTTTTTGAATTTATTCCGTTCAAAAATGACAATTTTGATGGCGACGGCAACTTTAAACCCAACGCCAAAACACTTACAATTGCCGAAGTTGAAGCCGATACAGAATACGCTTTGGTAATTAGCAACTGCGCCGGCGCATGGCGATATATTATTGGCGACACCATTAAATTTACAGATGTCAAACGCTGCGAAATAATCATTACCGGCCGAACCAAACACTTCTTAAGTTTATGCGGCGAACATTTAAGCGTGGATAATATGAACAAAGCCGTACAATTGGCCACTTCTGAATTAGGCATTACCAGCAATGAATATTGTGTTACCGGAATTCCTTTTGAGGGCTTGTTTGCTCACCAATGGTATATTGGCACCAATAAACAAGTCGACAGCCAGGCATTAAAAACAGCGCTTGATAAACATTTGTGTGAATTAAACGATGATTATGCCGTTGAACGAAAACACGCGCTGAAGGAAATTATCATCATCCAATTATCCAATCAAGTCTTTATTGATTTTTTAGCTAGCAAAGATAAACTGGGCGGGCAAAGTAAATTTCCACGTGTTTTGAAAGGGAAACATTTAAACGATTGGTTAGCATTTTTAGAATCGAATTCAAATTAATCGCCGGTGCTTACACTCATTTCACAAACAATCATCATTGTGCTTTTGCTCACCTTTTCATTTGGGCCGGCTTTTTTTGCCTTAGTAAACACCGGCATCAAACACGGTTACAAAACCGGAGCGGTGTTGGCTACAGGTATTGTAATCAGCGATTTTCTTGTTTGTTTAGTCAACATTTTGCTGGTAGATGGCGCTTCCAGTTTTATTCACAATGAAAAAACCCAAAGTTTTATGGGCATTATTGCCGGGGTGATTCTCATTATTTTTGGGGCTTTTTATTTTAAGAAACCCATTGCCCAAGACGATGCGGGCATTGAGCTCAAACAACCTTCTGTGTCGCTTACATTATTAAAAGGGTTTTTCTTAAACAGTCTAAATCCTTCGGTATGGCTTTTGTGGTTGGGCAATGTAACCGCCATTAGTAAAAAACTAGAATACTCTATTCTTAAAATGATTGTTTATTTTAGCATCACTTTGGGCATTGTGCTATTCATCGAATACAGTAAAGCTTATGCAGCAACCAAGTTAAAAATGCTGCTAACCGCACAGTTGATGCAAAGGATAAATTTATTAACCGGGGTTCTGCTAATTATTTTTGGATTTGCATTAATTTATAATCATTATTTTTAATTCTTGAGCGAAGAAGATTTAAATAAATTCAAAGAAAAGTTGGTTGAAAGCACTTCCTTTCCCAGCATTTACATGTTTAAATTTATTATTGAAACCGGCAACAGAAACATTGCTTTGGTTGAGAATTTGTTTGAAGCTGAAGCCGAGCTTCACCGAAAGGAAAGCCGCAATGGCAAGTATACCAGCATTACGGCAAGGCAAGTGGTTATGAATGCCGATGAAGTGATTGATATTTACAAACGCGCCTCCTTGATTAAAGGCATTATGTTTTTATAATGATTCACCGTTTAAATTCTGCGCAATTAAGCATCGGCATTAAGGCAATGGGCGCCGAACTTTTCAGCGTAAAAAATAAAGTCGGCATCGAATTTATGTGGCAAGCCAATCCGCAAATTTGGGCAAGACATGCCCCTGTGTTGTTTCCAATTGTAGGCAAATTAAAAAACGATTGTTATTTTTTGAATGAACATACATACCAACTAAATCAACACGGATTTGCCCGCGATATGCTTTTTGATTTAATTGAAGCCAATCACAACAGCTGTACTTTTCGTTTGGTTCAATCGGCAGAAAGCAAAACAAAATATCCTTACGATTTTTTGCTTGATATCATTTACACTTTAAAGCATGAACGTTTAGAAATCGCTTACCATATCACAAATTCGGGGAATGAAAAATTGCATTTCAGCATTGGGGCCCACCCGGCATTTAATGTGCCTTTAATGCCTGATGAAAAATTTGAAGATTATGTATTAAGTTTTGGCCAAGATGAGTATCAATTAACAAAGCTCCAAGATGGCCTAATTTCCAAGAAATATGAAAATTTGCACCTCAACAACAAACAATTGCCGATAAATAGTCAGTTATTTGATGCCGATGCCCTGGTTTTCGAAAAAGCCCAAATTGATGAAATTGGTCTTTTTTCAACGAAAAACTCTCATAAAATAACTTTAAATTGCAAAAATTGGCCTTTTTTTGGCATTTGGAGTAAAAAAGGCTGTGGCGAATTTGTGTGTTTAGAGCCCTGGTTTGGGATAGCCGATGAATTAGATACAAGTCAGGTTTTAGAACAAAAAAAGGGGATTCTTAGTCTTGATCCTGAACAAACTTTCAATTGCGCCTATAGCATTACGTTCAGCTAGTGTTCGTGTGGCAATTATCCTTTTACCAACCCTTGCAGCTTATACCTTTCGCTAGTTTAGAATGCAAAATTTTGCTTATTTTTGCGCTCCTAAATTTTAATACATGAATATTACACAAAACAACATTGATACGCTAAATGCAGAAATTACTATTTTTTTAAATCCTTCCGATTACGAAAGCAAAGTAAATGATGGCATTAAAAAAGTGCAGCGCCAAGCAAACATGCCGGGCTTTAGACCGGGGAAAGTGCCTAGCGGCTTAATTAAGAAGCAATATGGCACACAAATTTTGGTAGATGAAATCAATAAAATTTTAAATGATTCTATTTACAAATACATTGAAGAAAACAAAATCGACATTTTAGGTAATCCAATGCCAAAGGACCAAACAGCGGTTGATTTTACAAATCAAAAAGAATTTGAATTTGTTTACCAATTGGGATTAGCGCCTGCGTTTGATATCGACTTAAATAAAAATTTACACTTTAATTACAAGGTGGTAAAAATCGACGAAGCTTTAATTGAAAAATATTTAAAAGATGTTCGTCGCAATTACGGTAACCCCGAAAATCCTGAAGTAGCATCAGAAAAAGATGTTGTGTTTGTTGACATCAATGAAATGGACGAAAGCGGTAATATTAAACCGGGCGGTATTTTTAAAAGCACAAGTTTAAACTACGAGCGTTTAGCTGAAAACACTTCAAAAGCAAAATTAAACGGATTAAAAAAAGAAGATAAATTCATTGTAAACATCAATGAATTTTACCCAACGGCATTGGATAAAAGCATGTCGTTAGGTATTGACAAGGAATTGGCCGAAAACATCAATTGTTCACTTCAATTAACCGTAAAAAACATTTCGCGCATTGAAGACGCAGAGTTGAACCAAGAATTATTTGACAAAGTATACGGAGCAGGCGTGATTAACAGTGTCGACGAATTCAAAGAAAAAATCCGCACCGAATTAAGCGCCATGTTTGATACAGATGCAGAACGTTTTTTAAAATCAGAGGTGGAAAATAAATTGGTTGAAGCCATCAATCCTACACTTCCCGATAATTTCTTGAAACGTTGGTTGATGACGGTTAACGAAAAACCAATTACAGAAGAAGAATTAGAAAAAGATTACCCTAGTTATTCTAAATCAATGCAATGGCGTTTAATTGAAAACAAAATCATTAAAGACAATGCATTAAAAGTAGAATCGGAAGAAATTACTAACGAAGCGAAAGCCTATGTGCGTGGTGAATACGCTAAATACGGTCAAGTGCCAAGCGACGAAGATTTGGAAAAAATAAGCAAAGACATTTTAAGCAAAGAAAAAGAAGCACAAAAAATTGTCGAGAATTTATACAGCAAAAAAGTTTTAGACCTCATCAAAGAAAAATGCTCGCTTGATTTTAATGAAGTGAGTTATGATGATTTTTTTAAGGCATAAGACCCGCCTTTTCTAAAAACAAATTAAAGCCCTCTGATTAAATCAGGGGGTTTTTATTTGGCATTAAACAGCCAACCGCTGGGATCCATTGTTTTTT
The DNA here is from genome assembly GCA_037127575.1 of Bacteroidota bacterium. GTDB lineage: Bacteria > Bacteroidota > Bacteroidia > B-17B0 > Aurantibacillaceae > Aurantibacillus. The sequence goes on from JBAXXZ010000002.1 coordinate 11,873, forward strand.
GGCCTTTCCAGATTTGAAGATTAATGGCTGTTTTATCTTCATCCTCATTGTACATGACGGTGCCAATGGCTTGTTTTACCTTTACTTTTTGTCCGGTACTTACCAAAACATCTCCCAAATTACAGTATACGCTGAGGTATTCGCCATGCCGAATAATAATTAATTTTCCCCCTGTTGGTGAAACAGCGATGCTGGTAACTTCACCGTCGAACACGGCACGGGCTTGAGTGCCTTTGCTTACACAAATCTCCAAACCATTATTAAACATCATGAAGCCCTTAATGGCAGGGTGCTCGTGTTCGCCATAGGTTTCGCAGATAACGCCCTTTACTACAGGCCAAGGCAATTTTCCGCGGTTGTTCGAAAAGTCTTCACTTAAGGCTTCAGCTTCTTCGGTTAAAACAGGCACGCTGGTAGATTCGGTTTTTAGGGGTTTTACATTTGAGATAGTATTGTCCTTTTTAGGGTTGTTTTTCTTGTCTCCCTTAATTTTATCCTCCTTGTCTTTTTTAGCTGCAACTAATTTTGCTAATTCTGCACGATTGGCTTCCTCAGCCTTCCTTCTAATTTCTTCTTCTATTAAATTTTTAATGGCCAATTGTAGTTGAATGGCGGCTTGTTTACGTTTTTGAAGTTCGGCTTTCAGCCCTTTTTCTTTTTGTTGTAATTCGGTTAAAATTTCCTCTTTCTCCGTTTTTTCTCTGTTTAATGTTTTTTTCTCTTTCTCCTCAATGCCCAATAAATTATTTTTTTCTTCGCGGTGCATTTTTAATTCGTTGATTTTGGCAATTAATTGTGTTTGTGTCGTAATTATTTCAGTGGCCTGCTTCTTTCTGAACTCAGAATATTGCTGCATGTATTTTAAACGGGCATAAGCTTGTGTAAAGTTTTCTGCGGCGAAAATAAACATGAGCGTACTGTAGGCATCTTGATTACGTTGTGCAAACACAATCATGCGCGCATATTCGGTTTTTAATTTCTCTAAGCTCTTTTTAAGTTGTGTTTCTTCATTTTCATTGCCTACAATTTCTTTATTAAGTTCTTTAATTTCGGCCAATATTACGTTGATTAAATCTTGGCGCTTTTCGAGTTTCATGCTGATGTTTACCAATGCGCCAATAGACGTTTTTTTGTGCGCTTTGGTTTCGCTCAACATGTTATTGATTTCATTAATTTCTTCGTTGATTTTCTTCTTCTTGTTCTCTAAATCTTTCTTCGAAACCTTGTTGTTTCTTTGGTTCTGCGTTGAACCATCAACAGCAAATAAAAAAAGAAGAATGCAAAAAAGCAGTTGACTATTTCTTTTGAATTTGAATAGCGTCATATTTGGCCGGAATATTTAAAGTCAACTTTTGTGTTGTATTTTTTTCAATACGAACATAGTCAATTTTAACCTTTGCCTTCTTCTCGGCCAACACTTCAATATCAACATGGTATGGTGCATAAACGCTGTCTTTTTGCGTAAATTGCCCGTATGCAGCCGTAAACTTTCTACCGGTGCTTTGATCGGTAAACTCATTATTGAGTATTTTATAGCCGTTAGGGTCTAAGGTCAACACTTGCAATTCATCTTTAATTTCGGAAGCCCCTTGCAATATTTTTTTTAATTTCCTCTTGCGTTCTGTGCTTAACAAATAATGGCAATTCTGGCGATCGGCAATGGGCTTTAGGCGGGTTTCATCATCATGAAATTCTGCACTGTTGCCAAATAAAACGGCTTGTATTAAATCGAAATCAATGCCGGTGTTCAGTAATTGATTGATGTAATCGAAATTGCCTTTAAAATATGATTTTTGAATGTAGTTCACCATTTTAACCGAATCGCGGGTAATGAGCATTTTAGCCACTTCTAGGCCTAACACATACTGAATACTAATGAGGATGGCGCTGTCTTTACGTATTTTTACCTTGATGTCAAAACTTTCTTCTTTCTCGTCAATTAAAGTTTCAACATTGGCCTTAGCGCTCAGCCATTCGAATTTAAATTCACTTTCCTTTACATGCTTACTGAGTGTTTTTGCGCTCTTATAATCAAGTTTACAGCGCGAATTGACGGTGTCGGTTGTGGGCAACTCAGCCACAGGGGCCTGTGTTTGCAGTTTTTTTTTCGACTTACACGACGAAAAAACCAATGTGCCAAACAAAAAAACCAACAAAAAAACAAACCCTATCCTACTCATACCATTTTTTGTCTTTTATTTTTTTAGATAAAACTTCTGATTTGTTGCCAGCAACCTTCGACTTGTTCCATTGTAAAAAGGCCTCGTCAAATTTGTCAGAAAAATAAAGAATGTCGCCATAATGCTCAATTACAGTAGCGCTTTGACTTAATTTAACTGCCTCACTAATTAATTGTAAAGCCTGACTATACTTTTTCTCTTTAAAAAATATCCAAGCATAAGTGTCCATATAATTGGCGTTGTTGGGCTTTAATTCGTTTGCGCGACGAGATAATTTTTCTGCCAATTCCAAATTGGTGTTTCTCAATGAAAGGTAATAAGCATAGTTATTCAAAACAAAAGTGTTGTCGGCGTCTAACTTTAATGCTTGTTCGAAACTGTTATCTGAATTACCGTATTCCTTCATTTGGAAATAATTATCGCCGGCTGCGCTTAAAAAATCAATCATTAATCTTTTGTTGCCAACCGATAAATCTAATCCGTCTTTTAAATTTTGCGCTGCTACTTGATATTGTTTCAAGGCAGCATTCGCAATACCGCCATACAAATAAAAAACAGGTTGGTTTGGAAAAATTTCAAGCGCTTGGGCAGCATGCTTTGCAAGCGAATCAAATACACCCATGTCGTTTTCAGTGATCAATAAGTTTTGCCACAAACGATAGTTGTTTTTATCGACACTTGCGGCCTTGTAATAATAATAAGCAGCGTTTTTGTTGTTCTTATCAAGCCGATAAAAATCTCCGCATAAGGCATTGATGGGCATGGCGTTTGGATGTGTTTTAACGGCAAGTTTGACAAGCATTAAACCGTCGATAAAAGCATTGGGATTGCCATGTTCGGCCCGTTTGTAATAATCTTCAATAATTTGTGTTTTGATGGTTACATCCAAATATTGGTTTTCAACAGCTTTTTGCAAATCCTTCAATGCCTCTGCATCATTTCCTTTATTCACATGGTAATCGTGCAGCGCAAGATAAACGGTTGGATTATTTGGGTCAAGCAAAAGTATTTTGTCATATACTTCCTTTGCCTTTTCTGTTTGTTTAGTTTCTATGTATAAATCCGCCAAATCATTGTAGTTTCGAATTTGCGCATTGTCGGAAGCAATTAGTTTCAGTAATTCCTGTTCTGCCCTTTTGTAATTCTTGATGGTTTTGAGAATTCTCAACTTATTTTGGGTAATTTGTTCGTTAATGCCCATTGATTTTTCTAATTCATCATAAAGGCTTAATGCTTTTTCTTGCTGGCCAATTACTGAGTACTCATAGGCTAAGGCTTCTTTTAATTCATTTTTTTTAGGAAATCGGCGAATTAAATTTTCTCTCACCTTAATGGCGTTTTGGTACTGACGATTGGCAACAAAACATTCGGCCAATAACATTTGATACCATTCGTTCTGTTGATCGGCACTTGCACATAATTTTGCATTTATTAAAGCTTCGTTTGGTGCGCCCAACATTTTATAAAGAATGGCTAATTCATAATAGGTGGCATGGTTTTTAGGGTCAATTTTTAAACAAGATTCAAATAATTTTTTCGACTCTTTAAAATTCCCCTTCATGCGCTCAGCACATCCGTCAATAAAAAAATTACCGAATTGAATTTCGTTTGCTGTACTCAAAACATTGCCTTCAGTTTTTTGAGCCGTTACGCCGTGTTTATCCAATGACTTACTGCTCTTACAAAAACTTAAAAATGTAAAAACAAAAATAAAGGCCAACAACCTTGTACTATGTTTGAAAATATTAGGCAATAATTTGGGTATAATCACTAATGCTTAAATCAAGCGCCTTTCCGCTCACTTCTGAGCCAATACCAAGCATGCTGTTCTGAACATGTGCGTCTTTTATTTTTGCCGATGCTTGTACAATGCTGTTTTGAAGAATACTTCCGCTTATTTTTGAATTGGCACCAATACTTACGTGTGGGCCAATAATTGAATGATGAATTTCAACATTGTCGCCAATGTAACACGGTTCAATGATGAGGCTGTTGTGTTGAACAATATTCTTTCCCTTCAATTCCGCTTTTCCATTATTGAACTCAAGCACCCTTTGATTGGTGTACACGGTTGCGTTTTTATTGCCGCAATCAAGCCACTCAGTCACTTGACCAGGCACAAATTGTGTGCCTTTTTGCTTCATGTTTTCAAGCGCGTTGGTCAATTGAAACTCCCCTTTTTCTTTGATGTCGTTATCAAGCAAATATTGCAGTTCGCTTTTAAGGTATTCCCCATCTTTAAAGTAATAAATACCAATAATGGCAAGGTCGCTTATAAAACTGATTGGTTTTTCAATAAAATCGGTGATGTTTCCTTGGGCGTTTAATTTAACCACGCCAAACTGACTAGGGTCTTCAATTTTCTGCACCCAAATAACGCCTTCCTTTTCAGTATCCATCACAAAATCGGCTTTAAACAAAGTGTCGGCAAAGGCCACCACTGTTTTTCCATTTATTGCATCCTTGGCACACATAATGGCGTGGGCTGTACCGAGGGCTACATCCTGGTAAAATATGCTGCCCTTAGCGCCTTGGCTTTCTGCCACTTTGATTAAATCTTTTTCAACCTCAGCGCCAAAATCAGGACTGATGACAAATGCAATTTCATTTACTTTTTGACCACAAACTTTTGTGATATCTTCAACCAATCGCTGCACAACCGGTTTACCGGCAACATGTATCAATGGTTTTGCTGTGGTTAATGTATGAGGGCGCATGCGCTTGCCCTTTCCTGCCATGGGGATAATAATTTGCATAAAAGCTTGACTAATAGCGGCAAAAATAACATAATTTATCCTAAGTTTGGGCCTGTATGACTTTTAAAAAATACTTTATTGCCATAGTGATTCCTGAACCCTTTTTGGGCGAAATTGAAGGGATGAAAACAGCGCTTTTTAAAAGCCATGGTTTAAAAGGAGCCTTGCGCTGTTCGGCGCACATTACCATGCATCGGCCATTTGAATGGAAAGAAGAAAAAGAAAATATTTTGATTGAAAAGTTGGCGCAATTTCAGTTGAAAAATCCTTTTGATATTTTTCTAAAAGATTTTGCTTTTTTTGAACCACGTGTAATTTATATTGATGTTTTGCCCAACGCACATTTAAACGAGATGCATATTGCGCTTACACAATATGCAAAGCGCGAACTTAAACTGTTTAATGAATCGGAAGACATGCGTGGCTTTCATCCGCATGTAACCATTGCTTTCAGAGATTTGAAAAAGAGCATTTTTTATACTTTGAAGTCTGACTTTTCTCAAAAACAATTCGATTGCCAATTTAATTTTACACGAATAACCTTGTTAAAAT
>JBAXXZ010000003.1:0-16746 GCA_037127575.1 Bacteroidota bacterium
TTGCAGTGAGCCCTGCGGGAACAACCGTTTATACAGTTACAGGTTTAAATGCTTCGGGTTGTGTTAATACTAAAACGGTGCAATTGGTGGTGAATCTAAGTCCATTGGTAGGCGCTAGCGCCAGTCCTTCTTCATCTGTTTGTTTAGGTGGCACATTAAATTTAATTGGAAGCGGTGCCGCAACCTATTCATGGATACCAAATAACCAAACAGGTGCAATAGTAAATATTACGCCTTTGGTTTCAACGAATTACACGGTAATTGGCACAAGTGCATTGGGTTGTACCGCTACTGCGGTGCAAGCTGTGGCGGTCATTGCTAATCCAACCATTGGTGCCAGTGCCAATCCAGCAGCCATATGCGTTGGAGCATCAGCAGCTTTAACAGCAACGGGCGGAACAACATATACTTGGAATCCGGGCGCTTCAACAAGTAATCCTTTTAATGTAAGCCCGGTTATTAACACTACCTATACAGTAGTCGGAAGTGTTGCCGGATGTACTAGCAATGCAGTTGTTTCTTTGGTAGTAAACGCATTGCCAAATCTAACGGTTACCGCCACACCGACAGCTATTTGTCCGGGCGGCATCTCAAATATTGCCTCTTCAGGCGCAACAAGTTATACAGTAAATCCTGGGGCATTATTAGGTGCCAACGTTGCAGTGAGCCCTGCGGGAACAACCGTTTATACAGTTACAGGTTTAAATGCTTCCGGCTGTGTTAATACCAAAACGGTGCAATTAGTGGTGAACCCGCTACCAAGTGTTGGTGCAACAACCAATTCGGCGACTATTTGTTTCGGCGGAAGCGCTATTTTAACAGGGACAGGTGCTTCAACGTACACTTGGTTACCAATGGGTACAACCGGTACAACCATTTCAGTAAGTCCTGCTGTTACAACTAATTACACTGTTATTGGCGCAAGTGCATTAAGTTGCACCAATCAAAGCAATATCACCATTAACGTTACGCCTTTACCTAGTTTAACTGTAACAACCAATCCGGCTGCTATTTGCCCTGGTGCTAGCGCTACATTATTAGCTACAGGCGCAACTTCATACAGTTGGAATACAGGCAGTACATTGGCTTCAATTACCGTTACAACTCCTTCAACATATACTGTTATTGGTACCACTGGTTTATGCAGCAGTTCTCAAACAATCAATGTTGCTGCATTACCGGGCGTTACGCTTTCGGCTACAGCCAATCCAACTGCCATCTGTCCTTCAGGCATCTCTACTTGCAGTGTTACTGGCGGTGTAAGTTATACTTGGAGTACTGGCTCTAACGCAAATAATATTTCAGTTAGTCCTGCTTCAACCACCATTTACAGCATTACAGGTGCAAATGGATTTGGCTGTACAGGAACAACAACAGTGCAGGTTCTTGTTAATCCGTCTCCGGTCATAACAGCATCAACGGCATTAGGGGTAATTTGCGCAGGAAATTCAACAACTTTATCAGCGTCAGGTGCAAGCACTTATACCTGGAATCCTGGAAATTTAAACACTGCACTAATAACTGTTAGTCCTGCTGCTTCAACCGTTTACACAGTCATTGGTACCAGCTCATTGGGCTGTACCGCCAGCAATACAGTAGCAGTAACTGTGAATCCAAATCCTACAGTTGGTGCAACAGCAGCGCCTGCGGTAATTTGTGTTGGCAATTCGGCCGTTTTAACTGCAACAGGTGCAGTTGCTTACACTTGGAATCCGGGTAGTTTAGCCGGTGCCTCTCAAACTGTTTCTCCACTTATTACAACAATCTATACTGTATCCGGAACCAGCTTAGGTTGTACTTCGACCAATACTGTTCAAGTAACAGTTAACACTAACCCTGTTCTTACCGCAGCATCAAATCCTACAGCTGTGTGTTTAGGTGCAAGTGCCACGTTAAGCGTTACCGGCGCAATTTCATATACATGGCAACCAGGTGCGCTTAGTGGTTCAAATGTGGTGGTAACACCGGCATCTACAATAATTTATACAGTTACAGGAGTAAATGCATCCGGATGTAGCTCAACTAGAACGGTGCAAGTAATTGTAAACCCTGTTCCTTCAGTTTCTGTTTCACCAAGTAATTTTACGATTTGTGCAGGCGGATTCGTGAACTTAACAGCCAGTGGCGCAAGTGTATATTCATGGACCCCGGGTTCTTTAATTAGTCCTACAATTTCAGCTTCACCGCTTATAACAACTATATACACTGTTACAGGCGGAAATGCATTCGGCTGTTTGGGACAGGCAAATGCCACAGTTAACGTTCAAGCTTTGCCGGTGGTGAATATTACTGCCAGTTCAACCTTAATTTGTCCGGGTAGCAGTGCTACTTTAACCGGAATTGGGGCAACGTTTTATTCATGGAGTACTGGATCAACCAACACAACGATAGTTGTTTCTCCTACGGCCACAACAACTTATTCATTGATAGGCAGTAATGGACTTTGCACCAGTACGGCAGTAGCAGTTACAGTTTCGTTAAATGCCGCACCAAGTCTTTCTATTAGTGGTAACACTACAATATGTGCAGGAAGCAGCGCAAGTTTAACAGCAAGCGGTGCTGCTAATTATACATGGAATCCCGGGGCATTAAACACCGCAGTGGTTGTTTTAAATCCGGTTATTACAACTGCCTATACTTTAACCGGTGCCAATGCTTTTGGTTGTACTTCTAATCAATTCCTTAACGTTGTTGTAAATCCTACACCTAATATTATCGCCTCGGCTTCTTCGCCTACAGTTTGTTTCGGCAGCAGTACAAGTTTATCGGTTACCGGCGCAACTAGTTATACGTGGAATCCGGGCAATATTACAGGCGCAAATATTACAGTAACTCCTGCAATAAACACAATTTATACAGTGAGTGCCAACAACATTTTTGGTTGTAACTCCCAAACAACTGTTGCTGTAACGGTTCAAACATTGCCCATTGTATCTGCAAGCGCGTCGCCTACTGCCATTTGTTTAGGTGGCTCTTCAACTTTAACGGCTATTGGCGCATCATCATTTGTTTGGAGCAATTCTGTTGCTCTCGCTTCAATCATTGTTTCTCCAACGGTTACGACTACTTATTCTGTGGCCGGTGTTGTAGGCACCTGTACCAGCAATATTGCTACAGTGTCGGTTGTGGTGAACAGTTTGCCAAGTTTATCCATTACAGCCAATCCAACAGTTTTATGCTCCGGCGGAACAGCCACTTTAACAGCCGGCGGCGCCGCTTCTTACACTTGGAGCCCGGGTGCATCAAACGCGACTACAATTGCAGTAACACCGGTCTCTACATCGGTGTATACATTAGATGGCTTGAATGCCTTTGGTTGTTCAAGCACCCAAACACTTAACATAGTGGTTAACATAAACCCTACGATTAACATCACTAGCACCGTGAGTGCGGTTTGTGCAGGTTCTTGTGCTACCATCACGGCAATTGGCGCAGGCTCTTACACATGGATGCCGGGCAATATTGTTAGCAATTCAGCCGCTGTGTGCCCTACCATTACTACAAATTATACAGTTACCGGCAGCACCTTGGGTTGTACAGGTACCAACAATCAAAACATTACAGTGAACGCATTGCCGGTTATTACAGCAACAGCCACACCAGCCTCAATCTGTAACGGTTTTAGTTCTACCTTAACCGCTTCGGGCGCTATTAGCTATTCATGGATTACCATACCTGCTTCCGGCAGTTCTGTTGTTGTTTCGCCAACCATTAACACTTCATATGTTGTAAGTGGAACAAATGCCGCAGGTTGCGCAAATACGCAAACCGTTAGTGTGTCGGTCAATGGTATACCTAGCATCACTATAACCAGCAGCTCAAACACAATTTGTGTAGGCTCTACAGCTACTTTAACAGGTTCAGGCACCTTATCATATACTTGGAACCCAAGCGGGCCGAATACTTCAACATTTGCAGTATCACCTATTGCAACTACAGTTTATACCTTAACAGGATCAAACGGTGCGGGTTGTACTTCAAATCAATTCTTTACCTTAGTTGTTGTGCCTATACCAACAGTGGTGGCCAGCGCTTCAAGTGCCACAGTATGTGAGGGCTTTACCACCAACTTAATCGGTACGGGTGCAAATACCTACACTTGGTTACCGGGTGGTGCTACCGGCAGTTTAATTGTTGTTACACCAACAGTGAACACAACCTATACTCTTTCGGGTGATGTTTCAGGATGTTCTTCAACAAACACGGTCAGCATCATTGTAAATTCATTGCCAACTATAACTGCCAATGCCTCTCCATCAATTATTTGTAATGGTGATGCATCAACCATAACAGCAAACGGCGCTTTAACATTCACTTGGATTCCTGGATTATCAACCGGACCTACATTAACCGTTAATCCAAGCACTACTTCAATTTATACTGTGGTGGGCTTAAATGCGGCAGGATGTCCAAACTTTGCCAGTTTAACTTTAACAGTATTGCCTACGCCAACTGTTTCTGCAGGTGCAACTTCAACTGCTATTTGTATTGGCAGCTCGGCCACACTAACCGGTAATGGAGCAATTTCTTATACTTGGAATCCGGGTAATTTAACCGGCACTAGTACGGTGGTGAGTCCTATTGTTGCTACAGTTTACACTGTTACCGGCAGTAATGGGGCTTGTAGTACCAGCAACACCATCAGTATTGTTGTAAACGCCTTACCAATTGTAACGGCTAATTCTTCACCAACGGTTGCCTGCGCAGGTTCGGCAGTGAGTTTCACAGCCAACGGCGCAAACACATATACTTGGTTGCCGATTAATACCAATGGCTCAATCACATCTGCAAATCCAACCATTACTACTGTTTATACCGTAACTGGAACTGATGTGAACGGTTGTAACAATACGGCAAACATCAGTGTTTCTGTGAACCCATTACCAATCTTAAGCTTAAATGCTTCGCCTTTGGCCACTATATGCAGCGGCGCTTCTGCCACATTATCAGCTAACGGCGCCATCAGTTACACTTGGTCCCCAATGAACGTGTTTACGCAATCAATCACAGTTTCACCCAATGTAAATACCACATACTCTGCTGCCGGAATTGACGCGAACGGATGTATTGGAAATGCAACAATTATCGTGAGTGTAGTGTCGATTCCGACTATTGTTGTGTCGCCATTAAATGCAAGCATTTGTGCGGGCTTTAATACTACACTTACAGCCAACGGTGCCAATTCATACACTTGGTTGCCAACTAACGGAAATGGATCTACCGCAGTTGTAAATCCAACAATTACAAGCACCTACACAATAGTTGGTGATAATGGCGGAAATTGTCCTGCAACAGTTACTGTGAGTGTTTTTGTAAATCCCTTGCCTGCTAATGTCACTGCAACATGCAGCGGCGTGATTTCATGTTCAAGCCAAGTTGTTACAATTGGTGGAGCAAGCAGCAATACAAATGTGAGTTATTCATGGAATGGTCCTGGTTCATTTACCTCCGCTTCTCAAAGCCCTACCGTAAATGTTTGGGGTAATTATACTTTAAGTGTAAGCGATATCAACACAGGTTGTACACAAACCGTTATTGTTAATGTACCAACCGATAATTCTATACCTTCGGTAACGGCTACAGCTTCGGGCACCATTTCGTGTGCAGCGCCTAATGTGACCTTAACTGCAGCGCATACCACAACCAATGCGGGTTATTTATGGACAGGCCCTTCAACTTTCTCAAGCATTTTGCAATCTTTTACAACCAATGCGATTGGTGTGTATACTGTTAAAGTAACCGATCTTACCAGTGGTTGCATCGGAACAAAAACAATCTCTGTTACATCACATACCCGTGTGTTGATTAGTGCCACCATTACTCCGGCAACATGCTCGTTAGGTGTTTCATTAAACAACGGGATAATTGCATTAAACAACTTCACCGCTTTGGATAAATTTGACCTCGTTCAAGCTGCAAGCTATACAGGTTCTGCAACCTATACCAATGCAACTTTAATTCCTACCTCCGGCATTGTTACAAGTAATTTGGCAAACCCTACAAATACCGTAAGCTACACAATACGCTTGTTCGATACATTTGGTTGTTTTAAAGACACTAATTTAAAATTGGTGCCGGTTGATTGCGTACCTAAGGTACTTGGCTTAGCTAAAGCAGTTAAAAGCAATAGCTTAAACAGCGATGGTACTTACTCAGTGAAATATAAATTAACAGTGAAGAACTACGACTCTGCGCCACTTTCAAATGTTGCGGTGACAGAGAATTTGGTCAACACTTTCCCTGCACCAACATCGTTTACAATTGTGAGTGCACCAATGATTACAAGTTCAGGCAGCAGCTTAACCTTAAATTCTCTATTCGACGGTAAAACACAATTGGGCATTACCACAGCATCTGCTAGTTCATTGCCTGCGAATAAAATCGACACCATTGAGTTTATAGTAAAGGTGAATGCAAATAGCATCTTCGGTCCGTTTAATAACCGTATAGTTGGAACAGCTTTAACCTCTAATAGTGTTGCCATTCGAGACACGTCAAACAATGGATTAAATCCAGATCCGGATGCAGATTTAAATCCAACCAATAACAGCCTTGTTACACCTGTTCTCTTTACGCCTAAAGTGTATTTCGGTTTAAGTAAACAAGGTGAGGTGACCCGTTTAGCGAACAATACATTTGATGTGTCGTATACCATTACCGTTCATAATTTAGGCAATGACACATTGAGAAATGTAGCGGTAAAAGACAGTTTGTTCGCACTCACTGTAAAATCACCTGCCAAGTACACCATGAAAAATGGTCCTATAGCGGGCGGCCAATTAATTGCGAATACAGCATTCGACGGCAAAACAAGTTGCAACTTATTAAATGCAAACAACAGCAAAATGGCGCCGAAAACCCTCAGCGACATTAGTTTTACCATCAATGTTGTTCCTGATTCAATCAATGGCTCAATATTGAAAAATAGCGCCTACGGCAATGCCTTGGCGCGAATATCAAGTTCATCTGTGATCCTTGTTTCCGACACGTCGAATAGCGGCTTGTATCCTGATTTAGATTTGAATGGCGTGTGTAATGAAAGCACCGATAATATTCCGACAGTATTAATTTTACCGTCTACATTTAGTCATACCTTGTTTATTCCCGAAGGCTTCTCGCCAAATGGCGACGGTATAAACGATGTGTTTGTCATCAATGGATTGCCGAACAATTCAGATAATACAATTACCGTATTCAATCGATGGGGCAATAGGGTTTATTTCCATTCAAACTACAACAATTTGTGGGATGGGTATCCTAACATTGCCGGAACACTGGGCAAAGATAAATTACCTCAAGGAACATATTATTTTGTCCTTGAATTTAAAGGTACAAATCAAAAACCGATCACAGGATTTATTGTGTTAGACTATTAATCGAACAGAAAAAAGATTATGAAAATTAAAAATAAGATACAAGCCATCACATTGGTGGTGCTGATAATTTTCTCAGGAAATTATTATGCACAGTACGACGCTATGTTTTCGCAATACATGTTTAATGAGGTTTCAATTAATCCTGCATACGCAGGCAGCAAGGGCGCCATGAGCGCAACCATGTTGCACCGCCAACAATGGGTTAATTTTCCCGGCAGGCCTGTTACAACATCATTCTCATTGCATGGCCCAATGATGGGTGATAAAATGGGTGCCGGATTAACTGTGTTAAATGATAGAATTGGCGTTTTAAATCGCAATTTGATTTACGCAAGTTATGCTTACCGCATTAAATTAAACAAAAACAGTAATTTGTCTTTTGGCGTAATGACGGGTGTCGACAACCAAATCAATAAGTATTCGAATCTTAAAATTTCGGATGCCAATGGGAATGGCGTTTCTGATCCAACCTTTAGTCAAAGTACGCCAAATTTAACAGCCATGAATTTTGGATCAGGTATTTATTTTAATACCAAAACTTTTTATGCAGGTTTGTCGGTGCCACGAATGTTAGATAATTACGGTAGATTTAATTATGTTGGTCAATCTTATAAGGTGACTAAACTTGATCCTTCAAAGTTTACTTATTATTTTGTAGTAGGTAATTTGTTTAAAATAAACAATGATTTGAAATTAAGGGCCAACGCCATGGTAAAAGCCGTGCAAAATGCACCTGTTCAATTGGATTTGGGGGCTAATTTACTCATCAATAATATCATATGGACCGGTTTATCTTACCGCAGTAATTCAGCCGCTACCTTGTTATTGGGTGTTCAAGCCAACAAACAATTATTGGTTTCTTATAATTTTGATTATGGATTAAACAGCATTCAAAAATATTCTCAAGGCTCGCATGAAATTGTTGTGAATTATCTGTTCTCTTACAAAGGAAAAAAAATTGTTACACCGCGTTATTTCTAATTATTTACTTGTATGAATTATTTAAAAAGACTTAGCGTTTTTGTTTTATTAGCCTTTGGGCTTGTGTTGCACGCACAGTATGATGCTTCCAGGGCAATCGAAAAACAAATTCAGAATCAATCCGAATTAGATTCAGATGTGAAAGGATCTGCACAAAATAAATTGGTTAAAAAGGCCAATAAATTTTTTGCCGATAAAGAATTTGCTGAAGCTATTCCATTGTATGAAAGGGCGCTAGTTGGCAATGAAGCCAACAAAGACATATTGTCGAATTTATCGGAATGTTATCGCTTAACCAAAGACATTCACGGGCAATTAAAATGTTATGAAGCACTTATGGCCTCAAATCTAGCCGATCCAATTCATGAATTGTATTATGGTGACGCCTTAATGGAGAATGGCGAATACGATTTAGCCAAACAACACCTCGAGAAATACACACTCGATGATAGAGGTAAAATGTTACTATCTGCCATCAGTAAATTAAAATCATACAAAAAAAATGCTGATGCCTACGAAATAATTTCATCCCATTTTAATTCTAGCCAAGATGATTATTGCGCCATTAAATTTTTTGATGAAACAGTCTTCGCTTCTACGCGTGAAAAAACAGCATGGATTAAGAAGGAACAAGGATGGACCAATGGCAATTACGTTCAGTTATATTTAGCCGATAAACAAAATAATGTAAAATCTTTCTTGGGTGATTTGGAATCTAAATTTAATGACGGCCCTGTTTCATTTACCAAAGACTTTAATACCATTTATTTTACCAGAAACAATACAAAAAAAAGCGAATTGAGCATCGATGGCACTTACAAGCTCAAATTCATGTCAGCAACATTAGACATGGGCGGATTCGGTAATGTTGAGCGTTTGCCATTTATTAGCAATGACTTTAACTACGCGCATCCTAGCATTTCTGGCGATGGATTAACACTTTACTTTTCTTCTGATATGGCCGGCGGAAAAGGCGGCATGGATATTTATGTTTGTAAAAAAGATTCTTTCGGTATTTGGAGTGAACCCCGCAATTTAGGAAACCAAGTGAATACAGCCGGTAACGAATTGTTTCCATTTGTTGCTGCAAACGGAAAATTGTATTTTTCTTCAAATGGCCGCGATGGATTAGGAGGATTAGATATTTACGAAAGTAAAATTACAGAAGGCAAAGCCGGCAAATCTTATAACATGGGCGAACCAATTAACAGCAAGGACGATGATTTTGGCATGTATTTGGTTGAAGACGGTAAAACGGGTTTTATTAGTTCGAATCGTAAGTCGGGTGGAATGGACGATGATGTTTATGAATTAAAAGTGCTTCGTGAAGTAAAACGCGGCAAAGAAGTGAATCTCGTTTTTAAAGACAAACAGAAAAAAACGGCACTCGACAGTGTTAAATTGGTGATTGATGGCGATACAGTTTATGCCAACGATAAAGGTGAATATGCTACAGCTATTGAAGAAAACGGCAAATCAAAAATTCAAATATTTAGAAATGATTATGCAAAAACCGAATTAAATTTAGTGGATGAAATGTCGTTGGAAGAAACTTCTAAACGTGAGATCACGCTTGAAAAAGACCCTAAATTATTTTTAAGAGCCTTGATTACGGATGCTAAAACCCATAAATTACTTGAAGGTGTAAACATTAAAATTACCGATATAGTGGCCAATGCTGAATTAGACCATTATACCACCACCAGTTCAGGCGATTATTTTAAAAATTTATTTGGTAAAAAAGTTGGTGATCGCGTTACCTATTTGGTTCGCCTTCAAAAACCCGGCTATTTGCAACGTTCAGTAATTTTTAGCTATACAATTAAAAAACCTGGCGAAATTAATATGAATGAAAAAATTAATTTGAGTCTTGGTAAAGTAGAAGTAGGAATGGATTTGGCGAAGATGGTGGATTTAAAACCAATTTATTTTGATTTTAATAAATCCAATATTAGACCCGATGCTGCCAGAGAGTTGGATAAGATTGTGCAAGTAATGAAAGAATACCCAAACATGTTTATTGAATTAGGGTCTCACACCGACTGCCGTTCAAGTGCCGCTTCAAACTTAAAGCTATCCGGGGATAGAGCTAAAAATGCGGTAGATTATATCGTAAAAAAAGGCATCCTTAAAACACGTTTAACCGCAAAAGGTTATGGCGAATCGAAGTTGTTAAATAACTGTGCTTGTGAAGGCCCTGTTAAATCAACCTGTCCGGAATCTGAACACGATAAAAACAGACGAATTGAATTTTTGATTACCAAGTTGAAATAAACTTGTAGTTAAATGCCGCGGCATTCTGCACAAGATTACCATTCAATAATTCTTAATCAATGATTAATTTCTGTAAGCCGGCATTATATAAACCGGTTTCTTCAGCTTTATGAAACATTAGTTCAATGGCATTTTTTCCAATGTCACCTAAATCAATGGAAAAGTTATTGACGTATAACGCAATGTGCTTTTTCATCACATCTTCATTCATTTCTTGCGCATGGGCTTTTACATACATCATGCTGCTTTCGGGATTGGCAAATGCAAATTCCACACTTTTTCGAATTAATTGATTGACCTTTTGTATTATTTTTGCATCAAAGGCTCTTTTCATAACTATGCCTCCAAGCGGAATGGGGGCATGAATCAATGTGTCCCAGTATTCACCCAAATCAATTATTTTCTCTAAACCTTTGTCTTGATAAGTAAATCGGTTCTCATGAATAATTAGGCCTGCATCCACTTCATTTTTAATTATGGCGTTTTCAATGGCACTAAATAGATACTCTACTTTGTTTTGGAGATTTGGATAGGCCAATGACAATAAAAAATTTGCCGTGGTTAATTTGCCGGGAATGGCAATGCGGCTGTTTTCATTTAAAATTAATTGATGGTTTTGTTTTTTAATAAGTAATGGGCCACAATTAAAGCCCAAAGCACTTCCTGACTTAAGTAAAATATAATTTGCGTTAACATAAGCATAGGCATGAAAACTCAACTTGGTAATATCCAAGGTGTCGTTTTTTGCCATCTTATTGAGTGATTCAACATCTTCAAGCTGCACATCAAATTCAAAACCTTCGGTATCAATCTTATTATGAACCAAGGCATCGAAAATAAAACAATCGTTGGGGCAAGGTGAATATCCTAAACTAAATTTCATGCAAACTGTTCCATTAATTGAATAAGTGTATTGTTGAGGTTTTGAATGGCGAGTGCCATTTGCCATTTTGATTTATCCCGTTTTTCGATAAGATTCGAAATGCTTCTCAATTGTATGATGATGGGCGCCATATTTTCTGCCGATCTGTAAAAGGCAGCGCCCTCCATGCTCTCGATGTCGGCATTAAATAATTTGATGGTTTTATGAATGTTTACTTCATCACCATGCACTTTGTTTACGGTAATGCCTGAAACATTCTTTAAATCATTTAAAATGGCGTATTGTTGATCGTATTTGCCTGAATACTGTGAGGTGCCACCTAAGTGTAAATCTTGAAATAGAATAAAATCAGTCCCGTTTTCTGCACCCATTTCAGCCAATTCGTCACGCATTACCAGAACACATTCGCCCAAGGATAGATCGTTTCGAAAAGTACCGGCTATGCCAACATTTAAAACCAAATCAAAAGTTGAATGAGAAATTTTACCCAATTGGTATGCGGTATTCACCATGCCTACCCCGCTAATTAAAATACTGATTTTGGTTTGGTGCCATTCAAAAACCTGCAATGGATCCGAAGCATTTAATTGAAAATTAAAGTGCTGAAGAAAGGGCATTAATTCTTGCCTAGTGGCAGATACAATTAAAATTTGCTTCACCTTCAAAATTAAGGATTTTGATTAAATTTGCACATGATTTTCTTAACCCGCCACGAGCATTTTAATGCAGCCCATAAATTGTTTAATCCTGCCTGGTCTGTTGAAAAAAATGAGGAAGTATTCGGTAAATGCGCCAATGCAAATTGGCATGGGCACAATTATGATTTGATTGTGACTGTAAAAGGTGAAATCGACCCTGATACGGGTTTTTTAATTGATGTAAAAAAGCTCGGTAAAATTTTAGAGACACACGTTTGCGATAAATTGGACCATAAAAACTTGAACTTGGATGTTGATTTTATGCATGGTGTTTTAGCCAGCACCGAAAATTTAGCCATTGCCATTTGGCACCAAATTATCCCACATTTACCTACAAATGTTAAACTGCACAGTGTTAAATTGTATGAAACACCTCGAATAGGCGTGGAGTATTTTGGGAATTAAAAAGAAATATTTCTTATCTTTAAACAAATAGAACCAATAGTTGTTTCTTAAAAGCGAAGGCACTTGATCAGCAAACTTCTGAACCAGTGCTTTAACAAAATTAAAATCTAAATAGTCTTACCACCTATTTGAGGATTAAAAAAAAATGAGCCATAAAGTAGCCATATTTAGGACTGAGCATTTTAATGCTGCCCACCGTTTGCATAATCCTTCCATGAGTGATGAGGAGAACAAATCGGTGTTTGGAAAATGCAATTCGCCTAATTACCATGGGCATAATTACGAATTGATTGTAAGGGTAGTTGGTGAAGTGGATGCTTCAACCGGTTATGTGATAGATACCAAACACCTCAGCGATTTAATTCATGAGCTGGTAATTGAACGTTTCGATCATAAAAATTTGAATTTAGATACCGAGGAATTTAAAACCCTCATACCCACTATTGAAAATATTTCAGTGGTGATATACAATCTTTTGAGAACTAGAATTAAGGAGCAATTAGACCTAAAAATTACCGTGTATGAAACAGAAAGAAATTACGCTGAATACCCTGCTTGATGGCAAAAACATCAATCTTAGTGCAATAAGCACCGAGGATATTGGCAATGAACACATCAGCACGAGTGTAGAAACACCGATGCGAGCGGATGCGTTTGCGATTTCTGATGAAGAAAAAATGGCGAAGATAGAAGCCCATTTTAAAGGCATCATGGAAACTTTAGGTTTGGATTTAAAAGACGACAGTTTAAAAGGCACACCGGAAAGGGTGGCAAAAATGTATGTAAAAGAAATTTTTAACGGATTGAATCCCGCCAATAAACCTAAAATTGCATTGTTTGAAAATCGGTACCAGTACAATCAAATGTTGGTTGAAAAGGACATAACCTTTTATAGCAATTGTGAACACCATTTTGTTCCAATTTTCGGGAAAGCCCATGTGGCTTATATTTCCAACGGTAAAGTAATTGGCTTATCAAAGTTAAATCGCATTGTGCAATATTATTCTAAACGGCCACAAGTACAAGAACGCCTTACCATGCAAATTGCAAAGGAGCTTCAAATGGTACTTCAAACAGACGATGTAGCTGTACTGATTGACGCCAAACATTTATGTGTTTCGTCGCGTGGAGTGCAAGACATCAATTCGGCAACCGTTAGTAGTTTTTACGGCGGTAAATTTGCAGAAGAAGCCACTAAAAAGGAGTTTCTTACCTATGTGGGCATGCGCACTGATTACTAGATCAAAAGGCATTAACGTAAAACGAAATACTTCGGCAATATAGCATAACAAGCTTATCTGAATTCGACAATAATGGCCACTAATTTGTGGGTCTCCACAAAAAGCATAAATTTGTTATACAAAATTTACGCATGAAAAAATTTTACGCATTATTCTTTGCATCATTCTTGTTCTCTGTTTCAATAGAAACAAGTGCCCAAACTACATATACGTACACAGGCAAGCCGATGTTTAATATTTTAACCAAACGCGCCGGTGTAACTATAGGTACGATAGTAGTGGAATTGTTCCCAAAAATTGCACCGCATCACACGCGTAATTTCGACAGCTTAGTGAGTCAGCATTTTTTTGACACAACCGCCTTTCACCGCGTTATTCCGGGCTTTATGATTCAAGGGGGTGATCCCAATTCACGTCATGGCGCTACTTCCACTTGGGGTTACGGGCAACCAAATCAACCCACCGTAAATGCTGAGTTTTCGAAAGCAAAACATTTGCGCGGCATTTTATCAGCAGCGCGTTCTACCAACATCAACAGCGCTACATCACAATTTTTTATTTGTGTTGCCACGGCTGCTAATTTGGATGGCAATTATTCAATTTATGGACGCGTGTTAGGTGGCATGAAATACGCCGATACCATTGTGAATTCTCCAAGAAATTTAAGCAACAACATGCCAAATCAAAAGATCGAAATGTTTATCACATATATTGGTTCTAACGATACTGTGCCACTCGCCCCAACTTTAATTACACCTACCACCAACACGCATAATGTTGATACCATCGGATATTTACAACTAAAATGGAACAAGGTGAGTGATGGCATCATTTATTCGGTGGATTTGGCTTATGATTCACTTTTTACTGCCATGGACACTACTTTTGATATTGGCACAAACTTGGTGAATTATAACGCCGTGAATTTAATTCCCGACACTAAATACTTTTGGCGCGTAAAAACCAATAACGGCGGGCATTTCAGTAATTATTCTCAGGTATGGAATTTTACAACCCTTTCCACTACTGCACCCAATTTGGTTGGCATTAAAACAGAAGCATTAAAAAATCTGACAGTTTATCCAAATCCAAGTACCGGTAAATTTTTCTTTGAGGGATTAATAAAAGGCTGCAGTATAAAAATAAAGGACACGCAAGGCAAACTCATCAAAGACTTGACGGTGGACAATGAAAAAATGGAAATTGATTTAAGTTCATTGAACAAAGGCATTTATTTTTATTCAATTAGCAACAAAGGTGGGGGCGTTCAACAGGGTAAATTAATTTTGAAGCAGTAAATATGCTGCTTCGATATGATCTAAGTTCGTCCGAAAGTCAAGTTTTTTCTTAAATCAGAGTTGGTTCATTTATTTCGAAACGGCCAACACCGCTTGAAACAAACCTAAATCATCAAATGTATTAGGCATACTCACATTTTTAATTTTGAGTTTGGCGAAGGCCTTAGCCGTTGCTTCTCCCATGGCAATTATTTTTTGATGTGCGACGATTTTGTTTTTTTCAAAAAAGGCTTCTACATTACTAGGACTAGTAAAAATCAAGATATCTTTGTCTTCGCTTACTTCGATGCTGTGTTTAAGCGTAGCATAAACTTCCAAATTAAATATGTTGTCGCGTTTAACCATCTGCCATTGTATGCTTTGCATGCTACCGCGGGCAATTGGAAATAATACACGGCCATTACCAACTTTACTGCTAAATTGTTTGCCTACCAATTTAATATCGGTGCTGGTACCAATAAAATCGGCGCGTTTGCCGAATGTTCTCAATTCAGCGCTGGTGGAGGTGCCAATACAGCCAAACTTAATGCCAACAGGCAACTCAGGTTTTTGATTAAAGAAGTAACGCACAGCATGTTTGCTGCTAAAAAACACCCAATCGGTTTGGGGTAATTGTTTAATGCGTATTTGTTTAAATTCAATCAAACTAATGCCTTCTACATCAAAACCTAGGCGCGTTAAGGCTTGCGGCAGATAATCCTTGTCATTAAAAGTTCGGGTAACAAATACTTTTTTTGGTTTAATGGCACGGATGTGATCCACAATACTATCTGTAAAGCCATCGGTATCCAAGGTTTCAAAGTACAATTGTTTAGGCTGTTTGTTCCAATCATCGGCAATACTAATCCACACTTTAAATTTTAATCGGTCTTCATCATCGGGGTCGGCATCACAATAAACACCTAGTGGCAATTGGCAACCGCCATCAAACATGTTTAATATTTGGCGTTCGATATTAATTTTAATCAACACATCCAAATCATTGATTTCGTCAATCACCTCCATCAATTCAGAATCATCTTCACGGGTTTGCCAAGCCAATACACCTTGTGCCGGCGCCGGAACAAACACTTCAGGATTTAATTTTTCAACGTGTAAATCATCTACATCTAACTCCAAACGTTCTACACCTGCAGCAGCAAGCATAATGGCATCATATTGTCCTTCACGTAATTTTTTAATGCGAGTAGGTACATTGCCGCGTAAGTCTTTTAATTCTACGTCGGGGCGAAATGCCAATAATTGCGATTTTCTTCTGGCAGAAGAAGTGCCTACCAAGGCATTTTTTTTCAGATTAAATTTTTGATTTTCGTCTACTGCTTCTTTACGAATTAACAATAACTCTGAGGGGTCTTCGCGTTTCGATACACCTGCTACAATTAAGCCGTCGGGCATATTGGTGGGCAAATCCTTGTGCGAATGCACAGCCAAATCAATGCTTTTATCCAAAAGGGCTTCTTCCAATTCTTTGGTAAAAAAGCCTTTGCCTTCAAGCTTATCGAAGCTTGTTTCCCATTGTTGCGAGCGGTCGCCGCTGGTTGAAATAATTTTTAATTCGGCTTGGTAACCTTTGTCTTCTAAGCGCTGCTT
>JBAXXZ010000004.1:0-16727 GCA_037127575.1 Bacteroidota bacterium
GTATTAATTGTAGCCATTCCTCTGGGCATGGCCTTACACATTAAAACAGAAAACACAATATCAAACTTTTCGTTGGTAAAAATTGGCAACATTTTCGACAATTTTAAATCAGGACTTATCAATGCGGATTTCTCGGGCATGCGGCAAAACACCGGTGCTTTTATTCAATATGTT
This sequence comes from Bacteroidota bacterium, assembly GCA_037127575.1. Lineage (GTDB taxonomy): Bacteria > Bacteroidota > Bacteroidia > B-17B0 > Aurantibacillaceae > Aurantibacillus. The sequence goes on from JBAXXZ010000004.1 coordinate 175, forward strand.
ATTTTATTTGCTTTAATAGGCAGCATCGAATCGTTGTTAACGGCTAAGGCCATTGACGGGTTAGATCCATACAAACGTAAATCGAATTTTAACCAAGATTTAATTGCTGTAGGTATTGGTAACTGCATTACCGGATTGCTTGGCGGTTTGCCGATGATAAGTGAAGTAGCCAGGAGTTCTGCGAATGTGAGCAATGGTGCCCAAACCAGATGGGCCAATTTTTTTCACGGCATTTTCTTATTGGTGGCAGTGTTTTTTGCAGTGCCATTCATCGAAATGATTCCAAATGCAGCTTTGGCAGCAATGCTTTTATTTGTTGGTTTTAGATTAGCACATCCACGTGAGTTCGGTCACATTGCGCACATTGGCAAAGGACAATTATTCATTTTTGTTAGCACCATTATCATCACCTTATCTACAGATTTGTTGATTGGTGTGGGGACCGGAATTTTGTTGGAAATAATTTTAAACGTTCTTAACGGTGCACCTGTAAAATCGTTGTTTAAATCAACCATTCGTTATCAAAAAGAAACGGAAGGCTTGTATCACATATTTGTTTCAGAAGCACTGTTGTTTTCAAACAATGCAGGATTAAAAAAGGTAATGGCCAATATTCCAGCGAGCAGTCAGGTGTCAATAAATTTTTCACACTGTAAACTCATCGATCATTCATCTTTGGTGTTAATACATTCATTGGAAGTAGATTATAAAAATGGAGGCGGATCAATAGTAACTGAAGGCTTAAACAATCATGAACAGTTAGGTCATGATGCCCGTTCAACCTTCAAATTAAGAATTCGTTAATTCAACAAGAACTTGCCTGGTGCCGGCGAACTGTATTATTTTATTTCATAGTTTTTTAATACAAAAGTAGCCGGTGCCGGTGCAAGACCATTCAAATTATAGATTATGAAAAAAATTAATTTAATCATCTTTTTTCTGGCTATCAGTTATATACTGCCTGCGCAGAACGCCGACTCATTAAGCAAAGTAAACCTTAAAAAACCGGATGAAAAATCAGCCTTAAAATACAATATCAATGCCGATGGCAGCCATTATATTCAAGCCACCTTTTTGAACCAAACATGGTTTCGATTTAATGAGAACAATGCGGGAAGTACACAATTTCAAAAATCAGCTCCCACAAGTTTCGACATTGGTTTAAGAAGAACACGTATGCAATTATTCGGTCAAATTGATGATCGAACATTCATCTATTTTCAATTTGGTCAAAATAACTACAACAACACCTTCAATGCTCCAACTTCTGCCACAAGCGGTTCAAGCAGCACGAATGCTTATGGCAACCGTAAATTGGCGCCTTTTTTCCATGATGCTTTATGTGAATACAGATTGAGTAAAGGCAATCAATTAAAAATTGGTGGTGGTTTAACGGTATTGAACGGCCTTTCGAGATTTTCACAACCTTCAATTGGTACCATCATGACCATGGATGTGCCTGTGTTTTTGCAATATTCGGTTGATCAAATTGATCAGTTTGACCGTCGTTTAGCGATTTATGCAAGGGGACAAATTAAAAAAATAGATTACCGCGTGTATATGTCAGATCCTTTTCCGATTGGATCGAATGGCGCAACACCGGCGGCACTTTCTACCAATGCCACTTTTGTAAACACCATTTTATATAAACAAGGTCATGGTCCAGGTATTCACAAACAATTTGGCGGTTATGTGGCGTATAATTTTTTTGACAACGAAGGTCACACAACGCCTTACATGACCGGCACCAGTTTAGGCAATAAGAAAATATTCAACATTGCTTGCGGTGCAGTTTATCAACAAGCTGCCACCTGGCGACAAACACTCGATGCCAATGGTGTTGTGAAGGATACAGTTTTCGACAACATGCTCCATTTAAGTTTAGAAACTTATTTAGATATGCCCTTGAATAAGGAAAAAGGAACAGCCATTAATGCTTTTGCCGGCTATTATAACACCAATTACGGTAAAAACTATTTACGTTATAACGGCATCATGAATCCTGCCACAGGTAGCAACGCAACAAACATGGTTCAATCAAATGCTTATGGCAATGCTCTACCAATGTTTGGCACAGGCCAAGTGGTTTATACTCAGTTTGGCATACTATTACCAAAAAAGTTATTGGGTGATAAAAACGGACAATTAATGCCATACCTAAGCGGTCAATACGCTGATTATTTTGCGCTTCAAAACAAACCAATGGTGGTGGTGAATGCCGGATTAAATTGGTTAATCAACGGACACAAATCAAAGCTAAGCCTCGATTATCAAAACCGACCAACTTATTATAAAGAAGGAAATACCATTAAATTAGGCAATAGAAAATCATGTTTAACCCTACAATATCAAATCTTTTTTTAAATTGAGATATTTAAAACACTGGATGTTAAAATTGACTAAAACGCAGATGAAAAAAATCATAATCACTTCATCGTTACTGCTTTGTAACTTTGTGCAGGCCCAAGATAGCTCGCGTTTAGAAAACAAGCGATTTAGTTTACACATGCAAGAAACCACTGTTAGTCAATATAGAAATAGTTTTTCAGCACCTTACAGCGGAGCCCATAGTCAAACGACTAACGATGAATGGGCAACAACCATCACCAGTACTTTTTTTGCTTCGATGCGACCATGGAAAAATGCTGTGATTTGTGTTAATCCTGAAATTGCCGGAGGCCATGGATTATCAACTGCCTTTGGCATTGCGGCTTTTACAAATGGAGAAGCTTTTAGAGTAGGAAATCCGGACCCCACCTTTTATTTGGCCCGAGCGTTTTACCGCCATTACATTCCTATTTCTTCGGATAGAATTGTACAGGAAGATGGGGAAAATAAAGTGTTGATGCCGGTACCTAAAAATTACATTTCTATGACTGTTGGAAAAATTTCAATTGCCGATTATTTTGATGACAATGCATTTTCGCATAACGCCCGTACACAATTTATGAGTTGGGGTTTAATGAGTAACGCGGCCTGGGATTATCCTGCAAACACGCGCGGATATACTCCTTCAATAATGATTGAGTTAGTAAATGAAATTTTTGAAGCCCGTTATGCATTTAGTATGCTTCCAAAAAATGCCAACGGCAACATCATGGATTTAAACATCAACAAAGCAAATGCCAATTCTTTGGAACTAAAATATAAATACAGAATTGGTGTTCAAAACGGCAAAATAAGTGCATTGGCATTTTATAATACAGGATACTTCGGCAAATATTCGGCATCAAACATTGTTACCGGCCTCGACCCAAATCTACCCGGCGTTTTTAAAACTGATTACAATATTGTTGCAAGCAGGCAATATGGAAGAAGCAAATATGGCTTCGGGCTTAATTTGGAACAAAATCTTAATCAAGACATCGGTGCTTTTTTAAAGGCTTCTTACAATGATGGTAAAAATGAAACATGGTGTTTCACTGAAATAGATCAAGCTGCAAGTGCGGGTATTTCGATAAAAGGAAGCAAATGGAAAAGAAAAGATGATACTTTTGGTTTGGCATATTGCGTTTCAGGAATAAGTAAAGCACATCAAAATTACTTAATGAATGGCGGTTTAGGTTTTATGCTCGGAGACGGTCGCTTAAATTATGCCAAAGAACAAATTATTGAAAGTTATTATGCTTTAAACCTAAATCATGGCCGAATAATTCCATCCATTGTATATCAATTTGTTTTAAACCCTGGATACAATCATGATCGCGGACCCATCCAAGTATACTCCATTCGTGTGCACGTGAATATTTAATTAGAAATTAAAATGAAAGAAGGCACAAAAATAAAATTGACGAAGAAAGTGACGCAACAAAAGTTAGCGCTGACATTCTTTCTACTCTTCTGTATGTGTATTCAGGCAAACGCTCAAAGCAGCATTATGCAGTTAAGCTTGGTTGATGCAGAAAATATTTTTTTAAAAAACAATTTGTTATTATTGGCACAGCAATACAACATTAGTGCAAAGCAGGCGCTCATTATACAAGCTAAAACTATCCCAAACCCTGTCTTTAACGTCGATTTAAATGTGTATGACCCTCAAAATAAAAAATCCTTCCACATCGATTCATCCGGCCAAAAATCCTTTCAATTGCAGCAGCTAATATTATTGGGTGGCAAACGGAAAATTGAAATCGATATTGCAAAACAAAACAAAACATTGGCAGAATCTGAATTCACCGATTTGTTAAGCAGATTACGCACCCAATTGCATCAATATTTTTTCAATGTGAACAGCGAAAAGATTGTGATTGAAAACTATATTAAACAATTGAATGTTTTAGATACCATTATTGATGAATATAAAGTGCAAGCCAACAAAGGTAATTTACCCTTAAAAGATGTGATCCGCTTAAAATCAGTATACATTAAATTAAATGCCGATAAAGCAGAATTGTCAAAAGAATTCAATGAAAATCAAAAACAATTAAAATTATTGCTTCAAACCAATCAAGAAATTTTAACCCAAGTGCCGGATGAAAGTTTTAATAATTTTTTAATCCTAAAACCCATCGCCGAATTACAGTCGATGGCCACTAGCAATCGTGCCGATTTAAAAATGGCCGATGCAAATACCTTGTTGGCAGCATTGTATTTAAAACAACAAAAAAAGCAAGTGATACCCGATATTGCCATCAATGGCAGCTATGACCAAAGAGGCGGCGCATTTAGAAACCAAATCAATGCAGGTATCACTATGCCTATACCTGTTTTTAATACCAACCGGGGAAACATTAAAGCTGCAGAATTTGATCAAAAAGCCATGAATACCTACTTGATTGAGAAAAAACTTGAAGTTGAATTGGATGTGCAACAAGCCTGGGCCAACATGCAGCGCAGCATTAATGAATATTTAAAGATTAAGGATTTATACGACAACCAATTTCAAATGGTGAATGATGGCATTCGCAATAACTTTCAATTAAGAAACATCAGTATCTTAGAATTCGTTGATTTTGTTGAAGCATACAATGAATCCTTGTCTGATTTTGAAAACACCAAAAGACAAGTGGCACAATCGGCTGCCATTATTAATTATGTAACAGCATCAAAAATATATTAATGTTGAATTTATGAGAAAAATAATCAATACCATATTCAGTCTTTCTTCAATAATTGTGCTTGCTTCATGTAGTTCTAAACTGCCCGACGAAGCTGTATTGGGCTTCGAATTAAACGATAGCATGATGAAACGATGTGTTTTAACTGAAGTAAAAATGAAGGACGTAAAAAGCGAACTGAAATTTTTTGGCAAAGTAGAAGCGGATAATAATAAGATGGCACATGTTTATTCCATAACTGGAGGAATTGTAACTGAAGTGAAGGTTGAATTGGGCGATTATGTAAAGCAAGGTGAATTACTGGCGGTAATTAAAAGTGGCGAAGTGGCCGATTTTCAAAGACAATTACTAAATGCAAAAGCTGATTTGGCCTTGGCAGAAAAAGATTTACAGGTGGCAAAAGATTTATTCTCCGGAAAACTCAATTCAGAAAAAGATGTGATTGCTTCAGAAAAACAATTGGAAAAAGCAAAAGCTGAATTGGATAGAATTAATGAGGTATACAGTATTTATCATTTAAAACAAGGATCCGAATTTAGAATTACTGCGCCAATAGCCGGTTTTATCATTAACAAAGACATCACACAAAATGAAGAATTAAGAAGCGACAGAAGTGAAGAAATTTTCACCATTGCTCAAATTAATGATGTGTGGGTGCTTGCCAATGTAAATGAAGCCAATATTTCGAAGGTGGAATTGAATTATGAAGCTGAAGTGCAAACCTTGAGTTATCCCGACAAAAAATTTATGGGCAAGGTGGATAAAATATTTAATGTAATTGATCCAACCACCAAGGCCATGAAAATTTTGATTAAAATCAGTAATCAAGATCTACTCTTAAAACCGGAAATGAACGCCACCGTTAATTTAAAATTTTCGGAAAAGAAAAAACTCATTGCTCTACCCTCAAGCGCTGTTATTTTTGACAAAAGCAAAAATTGGGTCATGGTTTTTAAGGATAGAAAAAACATCGAAACAAGGTTAATCAACGTATACTCGCAGTTAGGTGATACCACGTATGTGTTGGACGGACTAAATGAAAATGAAAAAGTGATTTCAAAAAACGGACTCCTAATTTATGATGCATTAAATGATTAATCGAACCTATTATGAATAAATTCTTAAAAAGCATCATTTCATTTTCTCTCAAAAACAAAGTGTTTACTTTTTTTTGGGTAGGCTTATTGGTTATCATCGGCATTGTGAGTTACATCAAAATTCCGATTGAGGCCTTTCCTGATGTAACAAACACCCAAATCATTATTGTTACTGAATGGAACGGTCGCAGCGCTGAAGAAGTGGAGCGATTTGTGACAAGTCCGATTGAAATTGCTATGAATTCGGTGCAAAAGAAAACCAATGTGCGGAGCATTACCATGTTTGGTTTATCGGTTATCAAAATTATTTTTGAAGATGATGTTGAAGATTTTTTTGCACGACAACAAGTAAACAATCAACTTCGTAACATTACACTACCCGAGGATGTAGAACCTGATGTGCAGCCGCCTTATGGACCAACAGGTGAAATATACCGCTATGTACTCACCGGAAAAAACAGAGACACCAGAGAACTTTTAACATTCGAAAATTGGGTGATTGATCGTCAATTGCGCTCAGTACCGGGCGTTGCCGACGTAGTTGCTTTTGGCGGTCAAGAAAAAATTTATGAAGTATCAGTTGATCCCATCAAGCTTCAGAAATACAATTTATCACCCACACAAGTTTTTGAAGCCATCACAAAGGCCAATCTAAATGTGGGTGGCGATGTCATTGAAAAAAACGGTCAGGCTTATGTTGTTAGAGGATTGGGACTTTTAAGCAATATCAGCGACATTGAAAATACCATTGTGGATGAATTTAACGACAATCCGGTACTGGTTAAAAACATCGGCTTGGTGAAAGAATCTAGCGCACCACGTGTGGGCCAGGCAGGATTAAACGAAAACAACGATGTTGTTGAAGGCATTGTGGTGATGCGCAAAGGCGAAAATCCAAGTGAAGTGTTGAACAGATTAAAATCTAAAATCAACGAACTCAACAATGGCATTTTACCAAGTGATGTAAAGATGGAAGTGTTTTACGACCGCGATAATTTAATGCGTTTTTGTACAAAAACAGTAATGCATAATTTATTGGAAGGCATCGTTTTGGTAACGCTGATTGTGTTGATATTTATGGCTGATTGGCGCACAACTGTTATTGTTTCCATCATCATTCCACTGGCCTTACTATTTGCGTTTATGTGTTTAAAATTAAAAGGCATGAGTGCTAATCTCTTATCGCTGGGTGCTGTTGACTTTGGTATAATCATCGATGGAGCCGTGGTGATGGTAGAAGGCTTGTTTGTTATTCTTGATCGTTTGGCACTCAAAGAGGGCATGGAGAAATTTAATAAACTGGCTAAATTGGGCTTGATTAAAAATACGGCCACCGGTTTGGGTAAAGCTGTGTTCTTTTCAAAACTCATTATCATTTCGGCCTTGTTACCTATTTTTGCATTTGAAAAAGTTGAGGGAAAGATGTTCTCTCCCCTAGCCTATACACTTGGTTTTGCCTTGTTGGGCGCTTTAATTTTCACGCTTACATTGGTACCTGTTCTGGTTTCAATCTTGCTGAAAAAGAATGTGAAAGAAAAACACAATGTGGTGGTTGAATTTTTTAATAAAATGGTGATGGGTGCCTTTAAGCGCACCTTTAAAAACAAAACCATCAGCTTGTCGGTGTCGATTTTTATTTTGGCCTTTTCAATTTTTTCAGTTCGATTTTTGGGAACCGAGTTTTTACCACAACTTAACGAAGGTGCATTATGGGTGGAAGCCAAATTACCAATGAGCACTTCATTAAACGAAACGGTGAAGATGGTTTCTGTTTTACGAAAAGAACTGGGAAAATTTCCTGAGGTTAATGGTGTATTGTCACAAACAGGCAGAAGCAATGATGGTACAGATCCAAGCGGTTTTTATTATGTTCAAATGCAAGTGAACCTAAAACCAAAAGAAGAATGGAAAAGAAATATAACGGTTGACGGATTGGTTGAAGAAATGGATAAGGTTTTAAAAAACTATCAAGGCATTATTTATAATTACTCACAACCCATTATCGACAATGTGGCTGAATCAGTGGCCGGTATCAATGCCAGTAATGCCGTAAAAATATATGGTGATGATTTGGAACTTTTGGATAAAATTGCCAATCAAGTGATTGCACAAATTGAAGGTGTGCAGGGCATCAAAGATGTAGGCATCCTTCGAAACATTGGTCAACCCGAAATGACCGTGGTGCTAAATGAAGAAAAAATGGCCATTTATGGTGTGCAAAAGGCCGATGCCCAAAGTATTATTGAAATGGCCATAGGCGGTAAAACAGCCACCCAAAAATTTGAAGGTGAAAAAAAATTCGACATCAGGGTTCGCTATACACAAGATTCTCGTAAGGATGAAGACGACATCATGAATTTAATGGTGCCATCGGTAAGGGGGACAAAAATTCCGCTAAAAGAAATTGCCACATTAAAAAAACTCACCGGTCCTGCCTTTATTTACAGAGATAATACCAAACGTTTTATTGGCGTGAAGTTTTCTATTCGCGAAAGAGATTTGGGTAGCACCATTGCCGAGGCACAAGCCAATGTGAATGCCAATATTCATCTACCTAACGGTTATCGAATTGGTTGGACAGGTGAATTTGAAAATCAAGTACGAGCAACAGGTCGTTTAGGACAAGTAGTGCCTGTGAGTTTAATATTGATATTTGTGCTGCTCTTTATCATGTTTGGCAATGTACGCGATGCCTTGTTGGTATTAATTAACGTGCCTTTTGCACTCATTGGGGGCATTTTTGCACTTCACATAACGGGCATTAATTTTGGTATTTCAGGCGGTGTTGGTTTTATTGCCTTGTTTGGAATATGTATCCAAAATGGTGTGATTTTAATTTCAGAATTTCAACAAAACTTAAAAAACAAATTGAGTTTATATCAATCCATTTTTGAAGCTGTTAAAGTAAGAACCCGACCTGTAATCATGACCGCCTTAATGGCAGCTATAGGACTGATGCCCGCGGCCTTGTCGACCGGCATTGGATCAGAATCTCAAAAACCACTCGCCATCGTAATTATTGGCGGATTAATTACCGCAACGCTCTTTACACTGTTAATTTTTCCGATATTTTACTACATCATTCAACGCAAAAAACACATCCAACTATAGGAACAAAAAATTATCGGTTAAAATATTAGTTAGGCTAAAATGTAATTTGTTATTTTGGGAATCATTCTAAAAACAAATTGAAACGATTTGCAAGTGTTATCACCGTTTTTTTACTCACAATCATTGTGGGTAATACTATTTACGCGCAGCCAAACGATACAAATAAAAAAAACATCCGATATTTTGCTTTACCTGTTTTTTTCAAAACCCCTGAATTGGGCTATTCATTTGGACTTTCAGGCACTTCTTCATTTAAAACAAGTTTTTACAACGACAGTGCCACACGCACATCTTTGATTCAGGTATTGGGATTTTTCACCAGCCGTCACGTTAACGCCCAAGCCATTAATGCCAGTATATTCTTGCCCAGCGAAAAAAACATACTTCTATTTTCAAGCACACACCAATACTTCCCCGATAAATTTTGGGGCATTGGCGCGAAGACAAAACCCGAAAACCTTAGTAATTATATTTTCGAAACCTTTAATATTTTCCCCCATTTTAAATACAAATTTGCAAAACACCTTTATATTGGGGCCTTGCTGGATTATCAGCACATTTACAAAATCACTTACACACAAGGTTCAAGCTTCGACACTTCAAACTTCAAAGGAAAAAAGCCCTATGAAGTATCAGCCTTGGGATTAAGCGTGACATATGACACCAGAAGCAACAATTTTTGGCCTGAAAAAGGTTTTTTCATCTCCGAACAGTTTTTACACTATCAAAAAAAAATCATTTCAGATTTTACATTTGATAAATCCATCACAGACATTCGTTATTTTAAAAGTCTTTTCCCACATCATGTTTTAGCTTTTCAGTTGTATGCTTTTCAAACCTTTGGTGATACACCTTTGCGCGATTTAGCCGCGTTAGGCGGTGCCAATAATTTAAGAGGCATTTATTTTGGACGCTATAGAGCAATGAAAGCCATTACACTGATAACAGAATACCGATTTAATATTTACAAACGTTTAAAAGGTGTTGTTTTTGGCGGTGTTGGCAATATTTACAATAAAAACAGCGATTTAAGTATACAAAACAACAAGTACAATGCCGGTCTTGGCCTTAGATTTGCATTCTTGAAAAGTGAAAACCTAAATCTGCGCTTAGACTATGGCTATTCGAACAAACTCGACAATGCCTTTTATTTCACCATTGGTGAGAGTTTTTAATAAAAAGTAACATTTGTAAAGTACTTGTATTTTGGTTCTTTTTGTTAGATTTGGAAAATATGCTGAACAAAGCTTTGGTTTTATTGATGTTGATGACGGGCTTCTTTTTTATTAAAGAACTCTCGAACATCAAGGCATTTGATACCAAAACCATTTGTATGGCAGAGGATTTAAATGAAAATACCGAAGACGACAGCTATAGTAATTCTGAAGAAGATTTAAATTGGTCTACTTGCAACCAAACAACATTCAATATTTACATTGCATCTTTGTCGCTTAAGCTTTTCTCTAAAGAGGAAATCAACCAACACGCACATCCTTACTTTGAGATTCAGAGCCCTCCTCCCCAAAGATTATAATACCATTTCGCTCAAATAATTGAGCAATCATTGTATTTTTAATTTTTAATTTTCAAATATGTTTTCAAATATTAAATACGACCTAAAAGCAGGCTTAGTAGTGTTCTTAGTTGCATTGCCGCTTTGTTTGGGTATTGCATTGGCCCAAAACGCACCGCTTTTTTCAGGCATTATTTCCGGCATTATTGGTGGTATTGTGGTAGCCTCTATGAGCGGTTCAAAATTATCAGTTAGCGGTCCTGCTGCAGGTTTAACCAGCATTGTATTAAGTTCAGTAACTGAATTGGGTTCATTTGAAGCTTTTTTATTGGCTGTTTGTTTGGCCGGCATTTTTCAAATTGCTTTGGGAGTTTTAAAAGCCGGCATCATCGGTTATTATTTTCCCACAGCAGTAATCAAAGGTATGTTATCGGCCATTGGCGTAATTCTTATTTTAAAACAAGTACCACATTTACTCGGCTACGACGCCGATTTAGAAGGAGATGAATCCTTCAAACAGATTGACGGTGAAAACAGTTTTACAGAGTTCTCAAAAACCTTACAGCACTTCAGTTATGGCTCCATTATAATTGGCCTCGTTGCGGTCTCCCTTTTAGTCATTTGGCAATCAAAGTTCATCAAACAAAACCGATTTCTAAAAGCAATACCATCGGCATTGTTAGTGGTGGTGGTGAGTATTTTATTAGACCAGTATTTTGGTATTTACCATAAAGAATTGGTTGTAAAAGACGAGCACCTGGTAAAATTACCTGCCTTTGAAAATCTCAATATGTTTTTTAGTGCCTTTACCTTACCCGACTTTTCGGCATTTAGAAATACAAAGCTTTATGAAGTGGCCTTTATTATTGGGGTTGTGGCGAGTTTAGAAACACTTTTAAGTTTAGAAGCCGTTGATAAATTAGATCCCGATAACCGCATTTCTCCTACCAATCGCGAATTAATTGCACAAGGCACCGGCAATGTTTTATCAGGCTTATTGGGCGGTTTACCTATTACCTCTGTTATTGTAAGAAGCTCAGTAAATTTAGATGCAGGCGGTAAATCACAATTTTCGTCTATTTTTCATGGCATTTTGTTTTTAATTGCCATATTTTTTATTCCGCATTTGTTAGAAATGATTCCACTTTCGGCACTGGCAGCCATACTTATTGTAACAGGATTTAATTTGGCTAAACCAAGAATGTTTATGCTCATTTATAAACAAGGCTTGGATCAATTCTTACCCTTTATTTTCACTTTTATGGTGATGTTATTCTCTGATTTATTAAGAGGCATTTCGGTGGGAATTTTCATTTCCATTTTATTTATTCTACGCCAAAATTACCGTGCACCATTTAAGAAAATTGAAGAAGTCATCAACGGCCAATTAAATATTTTCGTGAAATTTTCACCAGGCATCACTTTCATTAACAAAGGTAAATTCATTGAATTATTTAAATCTGTTCCACCAAATACTTTGGTATATTTAGATGGCGGAAGAGCCGGTTTTATTGATAAAGACGTTCTCGAATTAATTAGTGCCTTTAAAGAATCAGGCAAACATAAAAACATCATTGTGCATCTTGAAGCCATTGAAGAAGTAGAAATCTTAAGTCATCATTAATAAATTATGGACGCAGCATATCAAAAACTGATTATTGGCAATAAAAAATTTGCCATGGAAAAAAAATTCGACGACCCCGAATATTTTAAAAAATTATCCCTGGGACAAAAACCCGATTATTTATGGATTGGTTGCAGCGACAGTCGTGTTCCTGCCAATGAAGTAACACGCACCGAAAGCGGCGAAATGTTTGTACACCGCAACATTGCCAATGTGGTAGTGCATACCGATTTAAACATTATGAGTGTGTTGGAATATGCTGTAAATGTACTTGGTGTAAAACACATTATCGTTTGCGGTCATTACGGCTGTGGTGGTGTTAGAGCAGCCATGAGCCATAAAACTTTTGGATTGGTGGATAAATGGTTAAGGAACATCAAAGATGTTTACCATAAACACCATATAGAATTGGATGCCATTGAAAGTGATGATAAACGTGCTGACCGTTTAACCGAACTCAATGTGATTGAGCAAGTTCAAAATTTGGCACAAACCAAAATTATTCAAAGAGCTTGGCACTTTGGTAACCATGTGGCCATTCACGGATGGGTTTACGGATTAAATAGTGGTTTAATTACCGAATTAAAAGCTGTTTACGATGATCGCAACGACATTGAACCAATTTACCGTTACGAATTTGATTAACCAAGGGCACGCAAATACAGGCATTTGCTTATATTTGCAGCTCCTATTATGAATACAGTTTTGATCACCGGAAGCACCAGCGGCATTGGCTTAGGCATTGCTACAGAGTTTGCAAAAACCAAAAAATACAACATCATCTTTAATGGATTAGAAAGTAACGGTAAGGAAATTGCCGAAGGTATTGGCTCTGAATATGGCATAAAAGTTTTGTTCAACGGCGCCAACATGCTTGATCCGCTTGCCCTTAAAAACATGGTGCTGCAAGGCCTTGAAATGTTTGGTTCAATTGATGTATTGATTAACAATGCCGGCATTCAACATGTGTCGCCAATTGAAGATTTTCCTGAAGATAAATGGAACGCCATCATTGGCATCAACTTAAATTCAGCTTTTCACCTTTCAAAAGCAGTGTGGCCATGCATGAAAGCACAAAAATTTGGCCGCATCATCAACATAGCATCAGCGCATGGACTAGTTGCCTCTGAATTTAAATCGGCTTATGTAGCCAGCAAACATGGTATTGTAGGTTTAACCAAAACCTTGGGATTAGAAGGCGCACCTTTCAATATTACTTGTAACGCCATTTGTCCTGGTTACGTTAAAACACCTTTGGTTGAAAAACAAATTGCTGATCAAGCCAAAGCACACCAATTAAGTGAAAGTGAAGTCATCAATAAAGTGATGCTGGTAAAACAAGCCGTAAAGGAATTTATTAGTGTTGAAAGTTTAGGACAGATGGCTTTATTTTTAGCCTCTGAAAACGCCAACACCATTACCGGAACAGCCATACCAATGGATGGCGGTTGGTCGGCGCAGTAGGTTTGATTAGATATAAACTTATTTTTAGAGGGTTGACCCTAAAAGCAGTTTTATTTGGGTGTCACCAACTCAATCATACAAGAGGTTGTTTTACATTAAAATAAAAATCTATTATTCCATTGCCCCATTGCGTTTATTTTCTTTTACAACTCTATAAAGTATGTAAAGTAGCGCCATGCAAGTGACAAGAATGCCAAATTGATTATGGTAAGCTGGTTTATTGGTCTTAATTTTATTAAAAAAAGTTTCCATGATGAAATAACTAACATTAAATAAATGAAGTGTGATGAGAATGTAAAGAAAGTTATTTAAGCGTTGATATGACCAAAGAATGATAGGCATTGCAACGATAAACATAAATGTAATAAATCCATGTAAATTCTCAGAGATGCTCAATGCCATTTGATGATGTTTAAAATTTTGAAAAACAAAAAAGAAATGTGTGAGGTGATTTGTTGTGTAAAGCAGAATTAATATGTGAAAAAGGTCTTTTTGATGACTGTTACGGTAAATGTGTTTTAAACCAAGGTAACCAAACATCCCAAGTATACATAGGTTTATAAATGAAGAAATTCTCCCCGAATTACGCGCACACTTATCAAAAATAAATTCTGGTTGAATGGCGAAAAAATTACCGTCGTTAAGCGTGGCTGTATACCTCGCCCATAAATAGATGAGTGCTTCCAATACAAGAACAAGGCATATAGACAATGCCAATTTGTTTTTTGTTGTCATGCGTGCTTGTTTCTTACAGAACGACGCCATGATAAACTTATTGTGCAGGAAAAAGTAGATGGCAAATGCAGGAGTGCGCTTATCTTAAAATTTTTCTCACAAATGCCACTGTAAAATAACTCATTAAAAACACGCCTGAAAAGCCTTCAAATACAGCAACGGGCTTAAGGAATCCATTCGCAAAATAATCACCATATCCAATGGTAAAAAAAGTAATACCACTGTAGTATAAACAATTACCGAAGGCTTGAAAAGCCGATAAATGTTCAGTATTAAAGGCTACCGTTTCGGTGCCACCGGCTACAACGTGACCTATCTGAAACAAATATGGATTGATACTGAATACAAAATAAACAATGGCAAAAACAAAAAATGTCAAGAGCATATTAATCAACACCCTTGTTGGTGCCGTGGCATATCTTCCTACATAATCAAAAACGTACTTCTGAAAATAAAAGGTTGGATAGGCCCAAATGGCGCTTTTTTTATCTTTCGCCAAAGCTTCAACCAAAATGGCTTTTGATTCACAGCGTCTAAATTCAAGGTACGCCGCATCTTCATCTTCATACTGCCCGTTGTTCCTGAAGTTTTCTTTTAAAATTCTAAACTGTTCTGCCTTTTGGTAATAATCGGTATCGCGCTGACTATAAATTAAATCATGTACATTATTTTCGCGCCAATTAATAAACATACGGCCCAAAATACGCATGTTGGCCAAATTCATTTCCTTCATGGTTACTGAGGATCGATCAGGTTTTACATCCAAAATATCGCGAACAATGGTGTTTTTTAAATCCAATAATTCGCAAGACCCAAAACGCAAATCAATGTAACAGTTAAGATGACATTCTAAGAAGGAAATTTTCATCGCACTTGCCTGATTAAAGCTTACTGTTCCACTGCCAAATTCTACTTTGTCGAATTGCACCTCTCCATGCCCAAAATCTGCTTGGTCAAAGGTTTTATGACCATGTCCAAAAATAGATGAACGAAAACTCACCTTGCCTTCGCCAAATTCAACCCCTTCAAAACTCACATCGCCATCGTTAAATTCTATCCTCCTAAAATCAACTTTTCCACCGCCAAATTCTACATTTTTAAAATCCTTTTTACCCTTACCAAATAGTGCTTTTTCGAATGAAATATCCCCGTTTAAAAATTTTGAGAATTTAAAATCAATGTTCCCGTCCCCAAAATAAGTATTCTTAAAATCCACATCACCTTTACCAAAATCAGAATCTACAAAATTCAAATCACCACTACCAAAACTGGTATTGTTAAAACTAATTAATCCTTCACCAAACTTGGCCGACCTAAAACTCGTAACGCCGCTGCCAAATTTGCTTTTCTTAAAAGTTACATCGCCTTGTCCGAATTTTGCATTTAAAAAATTTACAAAACCATTACCAAAAATACATCCTTCAAAAACAACTTTATCACCAATAAAATCAGCATTACTAAAATCAGTATTTAATTCACAATCGAAAAAAGTTTTACGCGCTCTAAAATCGTGCAATTGAATTTCTTTGTGATCGTCAAATCCTTTGTTTGTGCGGTATTCAATTAGTGAAAAATCTTTTACATAAGCTCCTGAAATATTAATGGGCTCACCCTTATCAATCCAATCATAAATATCTTCTTTGTTGATCACAGCAAATTTATGGGTAACAACCTTCTTGTTGTTTTCATCAAAAAAACTCAACAAGGCTGTTTGCAAACTTTTTTGCATGGGTTGATCCAGTATTTCTACCTGATAACGTAACAAATGCTGTTCATGTAATGGGCTTCCTAGCATAATGAATAGGCAATTAAATTAATCGTTGTTCTATGAATAAAGACTCAATAATCATCTCCGCGGTATTTGCGCACAATAAATATAATTAAATTTGCTTACAAAAATTTATTTTGAAAAAATAAAGCGATTAGTGCAATCATCACTTCAATAGCATCTC
>JBAXXZ010000005.1:0-16430 GCA_037127575.1 Bacteroidota bacterium
ATAGGCCATTGAAGAAGGTAAAATTAATTTGGCCTTACCGCCTTTTTTCATCAACTGCAAACCTTCTGTCCAACCCGGAATAACTTGATTCAATGGAAATTCTGCAGGCTGACCTCTTTCAACTGAACTGTCAAAAACGGTGCCGTCTAACAATTTCCCTGTATAGTGCACACGCACCATTTCTGTTGCTTTAGGGTTTGCACCACTGCCTTTTTTAGTTTCAATATAATACAAACCGGAAGCAGTTGGTTTAGCGGTGATCTTATTATCAGCGATAAATTTTTCGATTGCAGGTTGTTCTTTTGCAACCATTTCCTTCATCTTCGCTTCACGTTCTGCCATTTGTTTCTTTTGCATCACTTCTACTTCTGAAGCAACCATAATGTCTTTCACCTTAAAAATGGCTTTTAAGAATTCACCCGGCTTAACGCCCTTTGGCAATTCATTCATGCGGTTACTTTTTAAGAAGAATGAATCGGAGGAAACAATGAACTCAGCGCTATCACCTTTTGCCATCATTTTTAAACCATCTTCAAAACTGCCTTTAAAAGATGACACTTTAAAACCAAAATTCACGTACCCACTGCCATCTCTGCTGGCGTCTTTTGAATTGATAATTACAGAATCATTTTTTTGATTCATGATAATGTAACGCACGTATATATTGTCGCCTTCTTTAATGGTTTTTCCGGCTTCATCGTGGTTATAAAATTTATAATGTAATCCGCTCTCGGCCTTGGTATAACCTTTAAATTGAGAATCGTTGCATGCTACAAATGCCATGGCTGTTGCAGCGGTAAGTAGTGTTAATTTTTTCATTTAATTTTTATGTCGATTAATTTTATTGTGTATTGCAATGGTGTAAAAGGTGGTACTGTTCCGTTGGCACTGCCTGTCTCTCCAAAAGCAAGGCGTGAAGGTAAGATTATTTTTGCAGTCTGACCTATTTTTAAGCGTGGAATAACATAATTTAAACCTTTTAATATTTGGTCGGGGGTGCCGTAAATAAAGTCGAAATGTTCGGGTGATCGTTCTAAAAAGCGGCCGTTTAAAAAATTTCCTTCATAGTGGATGCTCACAATATTACCAATCTTCACTGTGGCGCTATCGATTTGTTTTGGGGTGCCCAACCAATAAAAGCCCAACGAATCCAATCCTTTGTCTTCATCATAGGTATTGCCTAAAAAATGGTGTATTTGAATGTACTCTTTACGCAGCAATTCCTGCTGCATATTCAAAAATTCCTGTTCGCTTAATTCTTCTTTTATTTTAAAGTTAATTTTTACAATGCTATCCTGCTTTGAAAAAAACGGCACATCCTTCACATTAAATTGTTGTGAAAAAAATGTCTTGGTTCTGATTAAAATAGCCCCGCTATCATTGCTATTAAATCGGTACAAGGCTTTTTGTAAAGCATTCGCTTTATCGCTTGAATCCATTTTCATGACAAAACTGTTCTTATAATTATTATAACTGTCCCAAAAAATAGAATCATTTTGATTGCTAAAACTCAGGTAGACCTTAAATAATCTATCATACTTCGATGGATTTTCATTTGTTTCGTATGAAATGAGGTGGTAATAATAACCGTCATTTTTGTCGAATGAATAGGTACGTGAAAAATTACTTTTGCAGGCAATTAAAAAAAGTACCATGATTAAGATGCCGAGAAATAATCCTGTTTTAAAAGGCCTTAGTTTTTGAAACATAGGCGCAATGATATAAAAAATACGATTGTGCTGAGCAGGAAGAAATGAAAAGCAAGGTGCATTTTATTGACAATTTAATGCCTGAATCGATGATTCGTTCGTGCAGATAAAGCCACAAATGAAGTATTTGGTATCTAATAGAACTGAAGATCATGTTGCTTAAATATAAAAAGGCCACCATATGGTGACCTTTTCAATAATTCAGATTATTTTCCTTTCGCGAAGGGCGATCCCGATTGTTATCGGGAAAGGGTAGATTCCAATCCCGAGGCAAGCTCGGGATAAGCAAACTCTAACCTTTCGCGAAGGGCGAAAGCTAAGAGTTTGCTTACATCATTCCACCCATGCCGCCCATATCAGGGGCGCCACCCATTGAAGCTTTTTCTTCTTTTTTCTCTGCTAAAACGCAATCAGTTGTTAAGAGCATGGCTGCTACTGAAGCAGCATTTTCTAAGGCAACACGACTCACTTTAGTAGGATCGATAACACCCGCTTTTAAAAGGTTTTCGTACACTTCTGTTCTGGCATTAAAACCAAAATCGTCTTTTCCTTCTTTCACACGTTGCACTACAATTGATCCTTCGATACCACAGTTGGTGCAAATTTGACGCAAAGGCTCTTCCAATGCACGTTTAACAATGGCAATACCTGTATTTTCATCCTCATTTGAACCTTTCAATTTGCTGATAGCTTCAATGGCACGAATATAAGCTGTTCCGCCACCCGGTACAATGCCTTCTTCAACTGCTGCGCGTGTTGCTGCCAAAGCATCATCAACGCGGTCTTTTTTCTCTTTCATTTCAACTTCACTTGCTGCGCCAATATATAATACTGCAACACCACCGGCTAATTTTGCCAAACGTTCTTGTAGTTTTTCTTTGTCGTAATCAGATGTTGTTGATTCAATTTGTGCTTTAATTTGGTTTACCCTTGAAGCAATATCGGCTTTTTTACCTGCCCCATTTACAATGGTTGTATTGTCTTTGTCGATGGTAATTTTTTCTGCTTTACCCAAATCACTCAATTGCATGTCTTCCAACTTACGGCCTTGATCTTCGCTGATGTAAGTACCGCCGGTTAAGATGGCAATGTCTTCTAACATCGCTTTTCTACGGTCGCCGAAACCCGGTGCTTTAACGGCACATATTTTTAAATTGGCACGTAAACGGTTTACCACCAATGTTTGTAATGCTTCGCCATCTAAGTCTTCAGCAATAATCAACAATGGTTTACCAGTTTGAACAGCTTTTTCAAGAATTGGCAACAATTCTTTCATGGCTGAAATTTTCTTTTCGTAAATCAATATATAAGGACTCTCCATCACCACTTCCATTTTGTCGACGTTTGTTACAAAATACGGAGAAATGTAACCTCTGTCGAATTGCATACCTTCAACCACTTCAACAGTTGTGTCGGTTCCTTTTGCTTCTTCAACAGTAATTACACCTTCTTTTTTTACCTTGCTCATTGCTTCAGCAATTAGCTTACCAATGGCGCTATCGTTATTGGCAGAAATGGTGGCTACTTGTTCAATTTTTTTATTTTCGTTGCCAATGTTTTGAGATTGTTTTTTAAGATTTTCAACAACTGCAATCACAGCTTTATCAATCCCTCTTTTTAAATCCATTGGATTGGCACCTGCAGCCACATTTTTTAAACCGGCCGTTACTATGGCTTGTCCTAATACAGTTGCTGTAGTTGTTCCATCGCCAGCAACATCAGCAGTTCTAGAGGCCACTTCTTTTAATAATTGCGCACCCATATTTTCTACCGGATGACTCAATTCGATTTCTTTCGCTACAGTAACACCATCTTTTGTGATTTGTGGTGAACCAAATTTTTTGTCGATAATAACATTGCGTCCTTTAGGACCTAAGGTTACTTTTACTGCATTTGCTAATGCATCAACACCGCGTTTTAAAGCGTCGCGAGCTTCAATGTTAAAGGTGATATCTTTTGCCATATAATTTTATTTTATTTTTATGAAGTTGAAACAAGAATTGAAATCTAAATACCGGTTGGTCTTGTTTCTTCCCAAGAGGTATTCGTTATTCATTAAATGATGGCGTAAATATCGCTTTCGCGCATAATTAAATATTCTTTGCCCTCAACGTTTAATTCGGTACCGGCATACTTTCCGTAAAGCACAGTGTCGCCAACCTTCACGGTCATCGGTTCTTCTGGTTTTCCGTTTCCGACTGCCACAATTTTACCACGCATTGGTTTTTCTTTCGCTGTATCTGGAATAATGATTCCACCCGCTGTTTTGTTTTCTGCAGGAGCAGGTTCTACTAAAACTCTGTCTGCTAATGGTTTTACATTTAATTTTGCCATATAGATTTAATTTAAATTGATTGGTTAAAATTCGCTTAGCTGCTTCATAAATTATGCCAACGCAGTTTTTTGAAACATTTTGGTCATAAATGCATAATTCTTTAAAAAGGGTGATAAAATTGGCAGAATGAGGTGACAGTGTGGCACTTTGAATGAACCAGTTTATTGTTTGATTAAACTAACAACAAAACAGTCGAAGCCTTTAGATACAGTTTTTTGACGCATTTCAACCGCCTCTTCTTTGCTTGAAAATTTACCATAATATACTTTGTATTTGCCGTTTTCGTTGCGCAAATCTACTTTGCCCAATTTTTTAAATACCGATAAATCGGGATTATTGACAAAGGAACCCAATTGCAAGGTAAAGTTCCCTTTGTTTGCTGAATTGTTTGCGATGGCCGGCTTATTTTCTTTAACCAGCGCAACAGGTTTTTCTTTTACCGGTTCCGCCACTTTTTCCTCAATTTTTGGTTCAACTTTTACATTTTCTTTTACATCGCTCGCAATCGATTCAGTTTTAACTTCATTGGCAGGTTTTTGAACATTTTCAGGCGTTTGGCTTACATTCTCAACTGGTTTTTCTTGTGTTTTTTCTTCAACAACAACTTGGGGTAAAGGATTTTCCTTTGGCGTTTCGGCAATGGCCGTTGCTGTTTCCGTATTTATTGTATTTGCACTAGCAGTGGCAATTGTGGCCGGTTTATTCTCATCTGTAAGGTGTAATCGTTCAATTTCTTTTGCGTTTTCTTCTAATGATTTTGACAAGGTTAATATTTTAGAGGCTATTTCTAAATCAGATTTTGCTTGTTCAATATCGGCGTTGGCCTTATCAACTGCCAACTTCTTTTCTTCTGCATCAGGAATGTATTTTGTTTTTTTCAATGCTTCATAGGCATCATGCAAAGCCGTTTCCGCCTTTAATTTTTCTCTGGTACCTACTTCTAATGCATCTTTTGAATCGAGTCGCAATTGTGATACCTGTTGTTCAATTTGAAGATCTTCGTGGTGGTCTTCGGGCTTAATGGATTTGTATAAATCTTGCGCATCTTCGGCGCCTTTGTTCATGGCTGTTTCTTTGGCCCTTTCAATTTTTTCTGCAGGACGACTGTTGATGTCGGCGGCACTTCCCTCTGCTTGTGTATTATTTACATTTTGGGTTGTTTCAGGCTTAACAATTGAATCGATGGGTTGATTTAACTTTTCTTTATTGTTTGCATTTTCATTTAAGGAATTCGATAAAACCAAAATTCTTTCTGCAGCAGCTAACTCCTCCTCGGCTTTTCTTTGCTTTTGATTGGCAGCTTCAACGGCCGCTTTTTGCTCGCTTGGATTTGAAATTGATTCAGCCCTTTTTAACTCTTCTTTTGCTTCTGCTATTTTTTTCTCTGCATCTACCTTCTCTGCTCTACCAATTTCTTCCGCCTCTTTGGTTTCATTCTTTATCTCCGCAACTTCCTTCCGTGTTTCTTCCGTTTTGTTTTCAGAAGATTCGGTATTTGCCTCGACTACATTGGTGGAATTTTCCGCGTTGTTTGTATTGGCTGGGGCTAGGCTGTCAACTACGGTAAATTTAATCTTAGCCATGTCCAACTCCAGTTTTTGACCTTTCTCGGCATAGGCATATGTTTGCGTAATTTGTTTTGGTCCGGTTTCATTTCCTGTGAAAAATTTCACTTGAATGGTATAAATTGGGTCTGCGGGTGTGATGGCCCATATCACCCTAACTTTATTGTTTTCAAATGAAAAGGCGCCATATCTGCAATCAAGTTCCTTAATCACAATGCCCTCAGGCACCAACATTTCGTACTTTGAATAGTTCCTAATAGGACCTTTATCAAACTTGATGCTAAGTGTAATTTCTTTGTTTTTGGCCAACTCAGCAGGTAAATCTGTTGTTACGTTTACCTGAGCGCTAATGGTAAAACTTAAAAATATTGCGAAAATAATGCCTTTGATATATTTCATACGTCGATCACAAATATAGGAATATTGTTAATAGAGTCATGATTTTGAATTTGTTAGCCTACTTGAGTGAATGCTAATTTAGCTTTTTTTTCTAAAACAAAAAAGGGCTGCCATTGGCAACCCTTTTTTTGCAAGTTTATTTGATTACTTTTTAAGATCTACCTTATAACCGATTCCTTTAATTAAAACTAAGCCGTTGTTATCGCAAGCGCCGGTAGATTTTGGATCATTATCTTCATTACCAAAATAAATTTGACGAGGATAAATACTTGATTTACTTGAGCTTGTAATATCAGTTGCAGTTAAACCGGTGGTGAAAGAAGCAATACCTTGAATAAATGGGTGAAATTCTTGGTAACGCGGCACAATACCTGCAGTAGTGGTTGTAACAGTTACACCGCCAATTTTATCAGCATAACAAGTAAAATCACGAATTAAAGGATGTGCATCGTCAATCACCATTCTGAATTTAGCACCGCTGCTGGTATTCCCTGAAACAGTACCTGTATAGGCAATATAAGCAGCAGTTGTAGCTACACTTGGATTTGGAGCGGTAGATGTACCTGTATAAAAATTAGACCAAATAATGGTGGCACCACGGGTATTTTGATCAAATATCTTCTTTTCGCCTGAGTTTACAAGTGTTTTAACTAAATCAACACTAATACTCATGTTTTTAGCAGGATCACTAGGATGAGAAAAGGTAAAATCACCAACAAACCTCCATTTGATTGGGGTGCTAGCAGCCACATAATTAGCAGGCATCAAATTGGCCACAACTGCTCTAATCAAACCATGTTTGGTATCATCGATATCAATTTGCCAACCGTCAATTTTATAATCAATTAATGAAAGACGGGCAACATGACCGTAATCGTGTGAATAACGAGCGTTTGTGTTTTTGCTATCGCCTACAAATTTGTCATAGGCAGGATCGTAAGAATAGTACCAGAACAAAGTACCTTCTCTGTAACGGCCGTCGTAACACCATGATTTGTTGAAACCAACGTTGATGTTTTTGCTTGCACCGTTTGTATCTCTGGTTGCAGTGATAGAGCCTGTACTATTTGATGAATTGTAGCTACCCGGAATGTCTTTGTAAAAATGATTCAAAGGTTGGTTTTCGCCAATAAAGGCTGAAATTTGCTCAATATCAGTTAAAGCGAAAGTGGCCCAAGCCGCATCCACAGCCGATTCGGTTTCAGTATCCGCTAACGGCGCTTCGTTAGCTGGTTTTTTACAAGATGTAATTAGTGCTGTTGTTAAGCCTAAAATTGTCAAACTAAGTGCAATTCTATTAATTTTCATATGGTTAAGAATAATTGGTGCAATTTATAATTATTTTTTTATATCAGCAAAAAATGTTAAAAATAAGCTGTCCGAACTGTCCAATGGTCAATCAGTTTGTGGTCCGGAAAATTCTTACAGAAAGAATGAACCAATAATCGTACCAAAAAGTGTTAAAACACTACTTTTTAAAATCAACTCTGTACGACACACCTTTAATGAGCAGTACACCCGAATTATCGCATTGCATATCCAAACCAGGTTGTTCTTCATTACCAAAATATATTTGCCTAGGGTAAACGTCCGACACTGCATCAACATGAATATCAGGGTTATTTTTACAACCAGTGGTAAAAGAAGCGATGCCTTGGGAAAAGGGATGAAACTCTTGGTATACAGGCACCAAACCACGTCCGTTATTGGCTTGCGCAACAGCGCCAATTTTGTCGGCATAACAAGTAAAATCGCGCATCAAAGGGTGATTGACATCAATCACCATTCTAAATTTTTCGCCATTGGCACCTACTCCACTCACTGTGCCTGTGTAAGCCAATAATGCGGCGCGGGTAGCTGCTGAAGGATTTAAAGAAGCAGAGTTAATCACAGGCACAAAATTTGACCATTGAATATTGGCGCCAATTGCTTGTTGATTATAAATGCCAATATCAGCTGAATTTACAAGTGATTTAAGCATGTCAACACTTATGCTCATGTCTTTTGATGGATCATTCGGGTGACGAAAAATAAAATCACCCACTATTCGCCAATGAATTGGTGTTGCAGCTGCTACATAATTTGGCTGCATTATATTGGCCACAACCGCCCTATTCATGCCGTGCTTTGTAGGATCAATTTCAATTTTCCAACCGTCTACTTTGTAATCCACCAAACTTATTCTGCCAACAAAACCTTGGTCATGCAAATACTTGGCATTTTCATTTTTTTGAATGACGTATTTATCATAATCACTATCATATCCATAAAACATAAACAAACTGCCATCACGTAATCGACCATCATAACAATGGGTTAGATTAAAACCGTAATTAATTGCCTTGGCACTTATATCATTGGTAGGTGTAATTGAACCTGAAGCGTTGGATTGACTATAACTGCCAGGAACATCAATGTAGAAATTATCGAGACGGTGGTTTTCGCCCAAAAATGCGCATTGTTGTTCAATGTCGGAAATCACAAAGGTGGCCCAAACAGCATCAGTGGCAGATGGAGTTTCTGTGTCCGCTTGCGGTGCAATATTATGTGGTTTGATGCATGATGTAATAAACATACTTGCAAAAAGTCCAGCAAAGATTATTTGGTAAAATTTTTCTTTTTCCATTTTAGTGTGTTTTAATAAATTGATGAAACAAGGCAATTACCTTCCTACTCAGCCGGTCTGAGCAAAATGCATTGCAAATAATACATAGCATTAAACAATAAGCGTACCAAAAAAAGTTAAATTCAAAATGTGCAACTAAAAACATTATTTATTTCTTCCATAAAATTTTTAAATCTTTACAGCCAATATGGTTTGCTTTCCCAATTGCAAAATAAATTTAGGTCTTAACATCACCGAAAAAAGAACGGATGGATTTCATAATATTGAAACAGTATTTTATCCTCTGAATTGGTGTGATTCGTTAGAACTGATTGAAAACAGAAAGAATGATAAGGCATTTGAATTCAGCACAAGTGGTTTATCCATTAAGGGCTCGCTTGAATCGAATTTAATTTACAAAGCCTTTCAGCTTATTAAATCAAAACACCATTTACCAAACCTAGTCGTTCATCTACATAAAACAATACCAATGGGCGCCGGCTTGGGCGGAGGAAGTGCTGATGCCGCGTTTTTTATTCGCCAAGTAAATCAACAATTTCACTTGCTCATTAGTGAAGGCGAGCAAGTTGAAATTGCCAATCAATTAGGCAGTGATTGTGCTTTTTTTATTCAAAACAAACCGGTATACGCCTACGATAAAGGCAATCTTTTCGACAACATCGCTTTGGATTTAAATCGTTATTGCATATTGGTGATCTATCCCGGCATTCACAGCAATACCAAAGAAGCATATGATGGTGTGCTTCCCAAAACATCTCAACTTAGTCCAAAACAAATTATCGAACAATATAAAATTCACGATTGGAAGCAACATTTAAAAAATGATTTTGAAAAATCTATATTTAAAAAATATCCTCAAATTGAAAAAATCAAAAACCAACTGTATGCGGATGGGGCAATATATGCCAGCTTAAGCGGTAGCGGATCGGCCGTTTACGGTATTTTTGAATCTGCCCCTGCTTTAATGCCTTACAAACAATTTGATTACTTTTTACAAAGTGCTAAAGAAATCGATTTGTAAATCATTATTTTCTATTTCCTTTGTAGGGCTTTTTTTAAGCGCGGAAATTAATTTATTGTATTGATCATGTTTAAGATTTTAAAATTTGGAGGCACAAGTGTCGGCAATGCTCAACGCATTAAAGACCTTGTGAAACTAACGGTTAACGACGAACCAAAAATTGTGGTATTAAGCGCCATGAGTGGTACCACAAATCATTTGGTTGAAATTTGCCATGCGCTTTACGGTAAAGAAACCGAAACCGCTGTTGCTTTAATCGACCGACTTAAAATAAAATATTTTGAAGTGGTGAAAGAATTGTTTGCAAAAGAGAATCACTTGCAAAAAGCCATTGCCTTAATCAACAATCATTTTAATTACTTGCAGACTTTTACACTGGACATGTTTACAGTGAATGAAGAAAAAGCCATACTTGCACAAGGCGAATTATTAAGCACGGCACTTTTTCATTTTTATTTGGACGAACAAAATATTTCATCCACACTTTTGCCTGCTCTTAATTTTATGCGCATCGATGCAAGTGAAGAGCCTGACATGGTTTACATTGAAAATAATCTGAACTTAGAATTAGCCAAACACGCAGGACAGAAATTATTCATTACGCAGGGTTATATCTGCAGAAACTCATTTGGTGAAATCGATAATTTAAAGCGCGGCGGTAGCGATTACACTGCCTCAATTGTTGGCGCAGCAATTCATAGTCCTGAAATACAAATATGGACCGACATTGATGGCATGCACAACAATGATCCTAGGGTGGTGAACAAAACACATCCAATTCAAGAATTAAGTTTCGATGAAGCCGCAGAGTTAGCCTATTTCGGCGCTAAAATTTTACACCCAACTTGTATACTACCGGCTAAAAAAAGAAACATCCCTGTTCGATTAAAAAACACCATGCAACCGCAGGCAACAGGCACATTAATTGCCAACATTCAAACATCCGAAGGCGTTAAGGCTGTGGCTGCAAAAGACGGCATCACTGCCATTAATATTAAAAGTGATCGCATGTTATTGGCCCATGGTTTTTTGAGGGCTGTATTCGAAATTTTTGAAAGGTATAAAACACCAATCGACATGATTACCACCAGCGAGGTAGCAGTTTCGGTGACCATCGATAACAACAGTTTTTTACACAAAATTATTGAGGAACTAAAAGAAATTTCTGTTGTTGAAGTGGACCAAAATCAAACCATCATTTGTATTGTTGGTCAATTGCCAAAAGACAAATCAGGTTATGCCAGTTTGGTGTTGGAGGCTTTAAAAAACATTCCCATTCGCATGGTATCTTATGGGGGTAGTGCAAATAATATATCCGTTTTGGTTAACGGAAATTTAAAAACAGAAGCTTTAATAGCACTCAATAAAGGTTTATTTAATTATGCATAATGCCACTTTTTTTACGTCAGAGCGTTTGGAGCAATTTGAAAAAATTGACACACCATTTTATGCCTACGATTTAAATTTATTAAGCAGCACTTTACAACAATTAAAAAAAGCAGCCGGCAACAAATACCATGTTCATTATGCTTTAAAAGCCAATGCCCATCCCTTATTATTAGGAAAAATATTGGATGCAGGGTTTGGCGCAGATTGTGTTAGTGGCAACGAGGTGCAAAGGGCTTTGGATTGTGGCTTTAAAAGCAAAAAAATTGTTTTTGCCGGTGTTGGAAAAAGCGACAAAGAAATTAATTTGGCTTTGGATGCGGATATTTTTTGTTTTAATGTTGAGAGTATAGCTGAATTAAAGGTGATACATGAATTGGCGAGTCAAAAAAATAAAATCGCGAAAATTGCCCTACGCATTAACCCAAACGTTGATGCCTATACACACAAATATATTACAACTGGCTTAGAGGAAAACAAATTCGGCATTAATCCTTATGAATTTGATGAGGTACTGGCTACGCTTAAAAGCTTTTCACATGTAGAATTAATTGGTTTGCATTTTCACATTGGATCTCAAATCAAAGACTTGAATGTTTTTAAAAATTTGTGCTTAAAGGTAAACGACATCAACCGTTGGTTTTTAAACAAAGGCAGTCAAATTCAACACCTCAACTTAGGCGGAGGACTAGGCATCAATTATGCAGAGCCGGACAAACAGGCCATTGTGAATTTTGACGATTTTTTCAAAGTGTTTGATTCATTTCTTGAAGTGAATACCAATCAACAAATACACTTTGAATTAGGCCGTTCCATTATTGCGCAATGTGGCCATTTAATCTCACGCGTGTTATACATCAAGAATGGCATTAACACCAATTTTATGATTTTGGATGCAGGCATGACAGAGCTGATAAGACCCGCTCTTTATCAAGCTTTTCACAAGATAGAAAACATCAGTCAATACCATCAGGCTTCAAACGCAAAGTATGATGTAGTTGGACCGATATGCGAAAGCAGCGATTGTTTTGGAAAGGCGGTTTTGTTGCCCCAAAGTAAGCGAGGCGATTTAATTGTTATTCGCAGTGCGGGGGCATACGGCGAGGTAATGAGCAACCGTTATAATTTACGCGATCAAGTACAATCACATTTCTTCTAATAAATCGAAATGGTGAATATCGTTCACTGCTATTTTTAGCTTGCCTTTGATTGTGGCTTCTTGTTTTAATGCTTTAAATTTTGCGTTCAATATAAAATCTTGCGCCTTGTATGAATAACGTGAATAAACTGCTTGTGAAAATGTATCATTAATGGCTTTGATTAAGATTAATATTTCAATGTCTCTTTCTTCCAAATCTTTCATTTTTAGATTATACAAAGGACTGTTCTCGTCAATGGGATGTACCACGGTCCAACTTAATGCCAAATAATTGATTTTAGAAATTTCGAGGTTCAAATTATAAAATTCCCTTTTATTGGTTTCGGGATTTTTCATTGTCATGGTAATGTTTGCTTCCGATTCAATTAGCTCATATTGTTTTTTATTTGATATGCGAAACATTAAGCCATGCGCTGCTTCATAAGGCGAAATGAGAATGTTTTTGCTGTACAATAAATCCGCTTTTGGTCGCGAAAAGCGTCCGAATAAAACACCTGTTGCTATGGCAAAACTTAATAAACCCATCAATGATTCTGCTGCAGCAGCAACGCCGGCAGCATTGCTCACAGGATAAATGTGACCATAACCTAAAGTGGTAATTGTTTGTGCACTAAAAAAGAACAAACTCATAAATTGCTGATAAGGCGTGCTCATGTCGACTCCCCCAAAATTTTGGGCGCCTATTAGATAATATATCGCTGCAAAAAGTAAATTTATGCCTATGTAGCCTGAAAAAATAACAAGAAATAAGTGCATTCTTGATGCGGAAATTAACCAATGGTAAATATCCACATTATCAAATAAACCAAGGCCGGTGCGGCTTACATTCACTGATCCGTCCTTATTAATAAATCGTACGGTGGTTTGATAGTTTTTCGAACCAAAACCCAATTCGCGCATTAATTCTCTTCTTTGTTTAAAAATTGCCATAAAATAAAGATAGTGCTTAACTTCGTTGGATGAAATTCAAATTTAATTATTATTGGTTACTTGGATTGTTACCGCTGTTTTTTCTTTTTTGGTATGTTTTAAAGATTGATGATAAAAAACCAATTCGCTATTTGCCTTATTATGGTCCCAAAACATGGTCGGAAAGTAAAGATACCGCCTTTCATACAATTCCTGATTTTGCCTTCACCAACCAATATGGCGAGATGATAACGAATCGCAATGTGGCCGGGAAAATTTATGTTTGTGAATATTTTTTCACCACCTGCAAAAGTATTTGCCCAATCATGAATACCAATATGGAAAAGGTGTACAAACAATTTAAAAAGAATGATGATTTTTTAATCTTATCGCATACCGTAGATCCTGAAACCGACAGCATACCGGTATTATTAAATTATGCGCGTAAGCATGGTGTAAATGATCAGCATTGGCAATTTTTAACCGGCAGCAAAAAAGAACTATACGGCTTGGCCCGCAAAGGCTATTTATTAAGTGCAGACGAAGGCGATGGCGGCGCTGATGACTTTGTACACACTCAAAATTTTGCCTTGGTTGATTGGAATGGTCACATTCGTGGTTATTACGATGGCACTGACTCATTGGAAGTGAATCGTTTGATGATTGAAATAAATCTTTTAAAACAAGAACATGGCACTGAGAAACAAAACAATCATTAGTTTATTTTTTATTTCTCAGCAATTTTTTTGCCAAGGCATTAGCGGCGTTTATAAAATTGATGACTTAATCAAAAGGATATCAAATAATGACAGCAATTACGTGGTGAACTTTTGGGCAACTTGGTGCAAGCCTTGCGTAGAAGAGCTGCCTGCATTTGACAGTTTATCACGTCTTTTTTCTAAAACCAACAACAAAGTTATTTTGGTAAGTTTAGATTTTAAAGAAGATTTGGAAAAAAAAGTGGTTCCGTTTTTAAAAAACAAAAAAATTGAATCAACTTGTGTTTTATTGGATGAAGTCAATGGGAATAATTTCATCAATCAAATTAATAAAGATTGGAGTGGTGCTATACCAGCAACATTGTTTATCAATCAAAATAGAAAATTGTTTCTTGAAAAGAAAATGCGATTGACAGAGTTACAAAAAAATTGGCAATCTTTAATTGAACATTAAGGGGTGTAGGCAAGAGCCATCGTAATCTCAGCATTACTTAACACAATTTGATTTTGCCCGTCGCTTAAAACACAATTGAGTTTGGCCTTAATTTTTTTTGTAGGATGGTTGTCGCTGTTCATCAAATAATCACTGATTGCTAAAATTTCAAACTTACTGCTTTCGGGCTGCGCCAACAATTTAGAAGAATAAACATGTCCGTTTTGGTCGCTCAACAAAATGGTAAGTGTACCAAAAGCTTTGTTATTTGGCACAGGGGTAAATGTGGTGGTAAAATTGGCATCGCAGCTTGGATCGGCAGAAATTTGCACTTGATAATAACTAATGCAAGTGTCATATTTAGCATCAACAACACGCAATTTAACCCTGCTTCTTCCATTTAAAATTACTTGATATGAATGGTTAGGATTTTGCAATGTTGATGTACTACCATCGCCAAAATCCCATAAATACTGATAAGGTGCCGTTCCTGAGCTTTGGCAAGAAAAATCATAAATGGCGCCGGGGATGCTGTAATTTCTGTTTGCAATCACATTGGTTTGTAAGAAATGACCAACACTATAAATATTTTGGTGACTAGAAGAACATCCATTGTTATTATCGAAATTAAGAGTTACAGAATAATTTTGTCCGGCCGTCATGGTCACCCAAGGGCAGTATTTATTCACAACTGTTGGACCATCATGTCCATTTTCAATGGTCCATGTATACAATTCACTTGAAGATTTTACAATTTTAGGAATGAGGTTTACCTTATAATACATACTTGGCAAATCTTTGTCATTGAAATTGTATTCCCCTATTCTGAGTGCATTGTCTAATTTTATATTTGAATTCGGCGTGGTAACAGTGTAGTCGTTGATGATTAAAGTAAGTGCATAAGCATTGCAACTTGAATCACAGTTTTGTTTTTTTAATTCGCTTTTAAATAAACAAACGCCGGTAGTATCCCAAGCGTTAAAAGCGTGCATTACATAGTTTGAATTCCCGGCTTCTAGATTAATCGGATTGCCATCGAGTTCTCCTTTTAGATAAAAAACAGGTTCTTGCGACGCTTCTGCAGGTAATTTCTTCTTATTGCAAGAAATGGCAAGCACAATACTCAACATCACAATCAAGGTATTTATTTTCATTCGCATCTTATTTATCAAAAATATGGTATTGTAAGCCCAACCTTAATCCTAAAGGCCTTTGCTTAACACTGTTTGAAGAATTATTTTGAAACAAATCACTTAATCCAAACATTATATCTGATTGAAACCAAATTCTTCCGCTTAGTTTGGTTTTGTAACCAATACTTAATTGAATGTTCTTTTGGGCGATTCCTTCATACAGCAATTGGTTTTTTGTTTCGCTTACATTTGTTTTTTGTCCGTCCAATTGCTGATATGCTTGAATGGTATTTTGTGAGCCAATTAAAAAAGAAGGCAATAAGCCAATCGATAAAATATTTGAAACATTTAAATCGAAGTACAATTTAAGCGGAATTCCAATGTATTTTAAATTGTTGGAAATAACCGATGTAAAGGTGTTTGAAGATGTAAAACTGTACTCTGTTTTTTGAAAAGTATAAAATGCTTGTTTAATATTTTGCACATTATAAAAATCAAGTCCTGCACCCAGGCTTAATTTTCGGCTTACATAAAAACCATAATTCAAATGAGCGAAATAATTAAATCCTTGTCCATCTTGGCCTTGATTTGTTGACCAACCGTTGGTGTAATTGGCACCTAAACCAAAATTTAAGAAGCGTGTTTTTACTTTACCCGGTTCAACAATAGTGCTTTCGTGGATTTTAAAAACCTCTAACGGCATTGCTTTCAAAGCAGTATCGGCTTGTGTGGAATTTTGAATAGTGTGTGGGGACAAAAATTGATAAGCCAACCGGGCCGATTGATTGCTTATATTGGATGCCAAGTTTGTACTTTGTGTGATTCCTGATGCTTCTTCAATTTCAGTCACAGAAGGTCTGCTTTGTTTGATTTCAGTGCTTCCCGATGCAATATTTTCATTTGAATTTGCAGACTTGTTTTGGTTTAAGTTGGAAGATTCGTTAGCGTTATTTTCATTTGTTTGATTTAATTCACCTGATAATGATTGGCCATTTGCATTGTTTACCACTGTAGTTTTCAATTGCTCATCATGATT
>JBAXXZ010000006.1:0-16052 GCA_037127575.1 Bacteroidota bacterium
GTAGATGCTTTTAATGGTTCGGCCGATTTTAGCGGTGTTACAAAAACAGTGAAATGGTACCAGTTTAAAATTCCAATTTCACAGTTTGAAAGTAATGTTGGTCAAATTGAAGGCTTCAATTCAATCCGTTTTATGCGTGTTTACATGAGAGGCTTCGACAAACCGGTCCTTGTTCGTTTAGCCCGCTTTGAGCTGGTGCGTAGCGATTGGCGTCGTTATCAATTCGATTTAAAACAAAACGGCGAGTACATTGCCACCGATAATAACCAAACCAGCTTTGATGTTTCAGCGGTAAGCTTACAAGAAAATGGCAGCAAGGTGCCTGTGAATTATGTAATGCCTCCCGATATTGATCAACAGCAAAATGTACAAACAACCAATTTGGTTTTGCTTAACGAACAAGCTTTGCAAATGCGTGTTTGTGATTTAAAAGACGGCGATAGTCGAGCCATATTCAAAAACGTTGAATTGGATACACGAATGTTTAAAAACATTAAAATGAATGTGCATGCCGAAAAACTCAATAACCAACCACTTAACGACGGCGACTTACATTTGTTTTTTAGAGTTGGGACAGATTACAACAACAATTATTATGAATACGAAATTCCGCTTAAACTCACGCCTAAAGGTGTTTACGATCCAAACAGCGTAGATTCGCGTTATGCAGTTTGGCCGAAAGAAAATGAAGTAAATTTTAATTTCGCCGATATAACAGCCGTTAAAGAACAACGTAATGTAAAATACGGTTACACCAATTTAAATCAATTCAGTACACCATTTTCAATCGATAAAGGCGGATACACCGTTACCATAGTTGGAAATCCAAATTTAGCAACCATCAAAAGTATCATGGTGGGTGTGCGCAATCAAAAGTCGAATGATGCATTGGCCCACTGCGCAGAAATATGGATCAACGAATTGCGTTTAACTGAATTTAATAATGCCGGCGGATGGGCCGCCACAGGCCAGGTGCAAGCCAAATTAGCCGATTTAGGAACCGTGGCCATGACAGGCACTTACAAATCTCCTTATTGGGGAAGCGTTGAAAGTAAAATCAATGATAGGAGTCGCGAAACTAATGCGATCTGGGATGTAAACGCTTCTATTAATGCCGGTAAATTTTTTCCGGCCAGTTTAAAACTTACTTTACCGGTTTTCTTTAACTACGGTCAAACTAAAATTACACCGCTTTACAATCCATTGGATCCGGATGTGCTTATGACTGATATTAAAAAATCGGCTATTAGCGATGGATTAAAAGACAGCATCACACAGCACACAGTTGATTTTACGCAACGGCGTGGATTTAATTTGAGTAATGTGAGGGTAGAAGGATTAAAAAGACCCAAGGCCAAACCAATGCCACTCGATCTTAAGAATTTCTCTTTCACATTCGCCAACAACGAAATTTTTAAACGAAGCGTCAACGTGGAATACAATTACAGTCGCCAATACCGTGGTAATTTGCAATACGCATATACTGTTAAAAATCCAATCACCTTAAAACCTTTTACAAAGGTGAAGTTTCTCGACAATAAATGGCTGGGCTTAATTCGCGATTTTAATTTGCAATTGGTACCAAATAGTTTTTCAAGTTCAATGGATGTGAACCGAACATATGCCGCGGTGAAAAACCGCGACATCACAAGTTTTTATGGTGGCGCTTCGGATGCGTTTGTAAATCCGGCATTGGTGAATAAAAATTTCACCATGACACGTTCATACAGTATGGTTTGGAATATAAGTAAATCGATTAAGTTTGATTATTCAGCCAATAACGAAGGAAGAATTTTAGAACCACATGGCGAGGCATGGAAATCGGACAAAGCCAACCGCGATTCAGTGATCAACACATTTTTGCATGGTGTTCAACGCGACAGTAAAACAAATCCAACCCAAGGTCGATTTGGCGAAAATACAGTGTTCCGTCAAAACATGAATTTAAATATCGACATTCCGATTAACCGCATTTACATTTTTGATTTCATCAAATCAAATTACACCATTAAGGGTACCTATACCTGGAATCGCCGTCC
The DNA here is from genome assembly GCA_037127575.1 of Bacteroidota bacterium. Lineage (GTDB taxonomy): Bacteria > Bacteroidota > Bacteroidia > B-17B0 > Aurantibacillaceae > Aurantibacillus. The sequence continues at coordinate 2,040 of JBAXXZ010000006.1, forward strand.
ATTTGCCGCCGCCGATAGTATCGGAAACACCATTCAAAACACCAATGCACAAAATTTTACGGCCAATTTAGACATGATGAAGTTTTACAATAAAATTCCATTTTTTAAACGTGTGAACAATCCACCGCCTAAATTGCCGGGCGGTAAAAAAGCACCAAAAGGCGCACCGGCCAATGGCGGAAAGAAAGAAGGCGCTGCTGCTGCTGAATCGGTGATTACCCCAACATCAAGTATCAGCGATTTTGCCGAAATCATGGCGAAAACATTGATGATGGTGAAAAATCTATCGCTTACTTACCAAAAATCAGGTGGGCAATTAATGCCAAATTTTAAACCAAGTTCACAATACGGAGGCATGGATTTTCAAAATAATCAAGCCCCGGGTTTCTTGTTTACAACAGGCATGCCCGATGGCAACATTCGACAGCGAAGCATTAATAATGGTTGGATTGCTCCTAACGTTGGACAAACTACAGCTTACACCGAAAATCAAAAAACGGACGTAACTTTTAGGGCCAATGTTGAACCACATTCAAGTTTAAAAATTGAACTAAACGGCAACTATTCATATTCAAAAAATATTTCAGAATTTATTGTAAGGGCTACAACTAATAATGGCCTTGTTCCGAATTTTTATGACCGCGATTTTAACGGCTATGTTTTAAATGCTAGCCCTAATGTGACCGGCAATTACAACATCACCACATTCAATAATTTTAAAACATTTAAAGACGGCAGTGACCCAATTAAATCAAATCTTTTTAATGATTTTATGATTACACGTGATGATATTGCCAAAGAGTTATCGATTGCCAACTCAGGAAATATTAATGGCGTGCCGCTTACAAATACCACTACAGGTAAAGGTTTTTATGATGGCTATTCGCAAAACCAACAAGATGTATTGTTAGGGGCTTTTAACCGCGTATATGTTGGTCGCAATGTAAAAAACTACGACACCAAGCATATTTTTCCTTCTATTCCTTTGCCTAACTGGACAGCCACTTGGGATGGATTAGGGAAAATTAAGGCTTTCAAAAAAACCTTCCGTGCCATTACCATTCGCCACGCTTATAGAAGTACTTACAGCATTAATTCATTTAACAACAATATTTTATTTAACGCCGACGGTAAAACGCAGGATCAGCGAATGCCGGTGCAAACAGGCCAAGGCACTACACCAAATTTTATTCCATACTACAATATTAACTCGGTAACACTCAGCGAAAGATTCGATCCTTTGGTTAAATTTGATTTGATGTTTAATAAGCCGGGTTGGTCGGCCAACGTTGAATTGAAACGCGATAAAACCACCAATTTAAATTTAACAGCTTTTCAAATTATTGAAACCAAGGGTCAAGAATATGTGGTGGGATTGGGTTACCGTGTGGCAAAATTAAAATTGGGAAAACTCAGCATTCAAGGCAAACCGCTCGAAAGTCCTTTAACCGTTCGCGTTGATTTAAGTTACCGAAAAAACATCAATGTGATTCGTTTAATCACTGATGGCAGTAGCCAACCTACGGGTGGCGCCAATATTTTAACCATGCGCTCTTCTGCCGATTACCAATTAACACCAAACATTAACTTTCGTTTATTTTTCGATTGGATCAAACAAAAACCCCAAACTTCAGCCTCCTTTCCAACCTCCAACATTAATGGCGGATTTAGCTTGAGAATTAATTTCTCATAAAAAAGCACAGATTTAAAAAAACAATTACATTTGTACCACAAAAAAAGAGCTATGAATTTTCCAAGTGAATTAAAATACACCAAAGACCACGAGTGGGTTAGCATTGAAGGCGACATCGCAACAGTAGGTATTACCGATTTTGCACAAAAAGAATTGGGTGACATTGTTTATGTAGATGTAAGCACCATCGGTGAAACAGTTGATCAACATGCCGTTTTCGGTACTGTTGAAGCCGTTAAAACTGTAAGTGATCTATTTATGCCTTTAAGCGGTGAGGTTTTAGAAGTGAATAAAGACATTGATTCGGTACCGGAAAGTGTAAACAATGATCCTTACGGCAAGGGTTGGATGATTAAATTAAAAATCACCAATGCTTCTGAAATCGACGGTTTATTGAGCGCTGACGCATACAAAAGTTTAATTGGTGCTTAATCACCAAGTCATTTTTATCAAGCCCTTTTGATTTTCAAAAGGGCTTTTTTTATATGTGGAAATTCATCGATAAATATTTATTGCACTTAACCCTGTTGTGGACTTTGTGCATTTTTGTTCTCTGCGCCACACCGGGGCAATATATCCCAAGTATCACTTGGTTAGATTTGCTTAGCTTCGATAAGTTTGTACATGCTTCCATGTTTTTTATTTTGAGCACAATGTTATTGTTGATTGCGCAAAAAAGACAACTCAAGGCTTATTACAACTTCTTGTTTTTAAACATGGCCGTTATATTTGGTATAAGCCTCGAGATCATGCAAGCTACTGTTTTTGTAAATCGCAGCGCCGATAAAAACGACATGATTGCCAATTCATTTGGATGTATTGTGGCTTTGTTGTTAAAGCGAAAAATTTATAAGGGTTTTGTTACCGCAGTGAACAGATAGTTTTCTGAAGCAACTTAGAAACACACAAATGAATCAAACTTTACTTGGCCTTGTAAATCGGCTTTTGTTTTTTGGGATTGGGTTTTTCGGCATTGTCATTTTTTGATTTCACATTGCGTGCATCAATATCTTCTACCAACATCCACTTTTCATTTTTCCACTTATCCTTTCTCAATATCAAAGCGTCAAAACTGCCATCCGGACCATAAAACTGAAACTGCCCCTCCAACATATTGCCCTCTTCTTTGGCAGATAAATGACTAAAAGTAATGCGTTGATTGGCTTCATCAAATCTTAAGCTCATGGTTACACCACTGCCATATTCAAACATCATTCTTTTAGGATTCTTTCGCGGCACCTTAAAAACATCCTTGCCAAATACTGCATCACCATCAGGTTTAAAATAGAGAACATCTACAAATTTGCGCTGCGTTAATTTATCATTTGGGTCGTACCCTAACAAAGTATAAAAATCACCGCAAGTAATTACCCTATAATATAACATGCCAAACCACTTGTCGGTACTGCCAATGTAGCTTTCGGGAGATTTAATCAAAGTTGATTTATCCTGCAATTGAAAACTATCATAACCTTTAATGGTGCTGTGCCTCAGGAACCCTGTTTTGATGCGTTTACTTTGATTAACAGCCAAAAATCCGAAATAGAAATAAGTACCTTCATCTTTAAAAATATTCCAGGTAATTAATTTAAACTTCCCATCATCAGCTTTTAAAATGGAGATGTCCTTTTTTAAGCTGTCAAAATCGTAATTTAGCACTTCCGGTAAACCAATTATTTTGTTCCAACAAGACAAAATTTCTTTATTGGCCTTTGTTCTTTCGGCTTCAATTTTACTATAAAATGCCACTTTACTGAGATTTTGAATTTCCCGTTCAATGCTTATAATTTTTTGCATAGAAGTATCTATCACCTGTGCCTTTGAAAAAATGGCGGTAAAAACGAGAAATAAAAATAATAATCGTTTCAATTGATTGACTTTGAATTCAAATGTAGAAATTATTCATCAGTATAAAAGATTTCCGCCTATTTTTGTGAACCGTAATAATTGATCAATTGGGCTTATATCGGCTGATTTGGGTTATATTTAACAAATTTTATAAAGGCTTCAATAAAAAATTGGCGCGAAGATTGTAAGTAAACTAATTCTATTACTATTTTTGATAACCTTAAACAAAACATTTTAAAGATCGATGAAAAAAATCTATTTATTCTTGCTCAGTTTTATTTTTTCAGGACTTCTTTTTTCTCAAAAGGCATACCACTTAAAAATTAATTACAAAAATTGTAAAGATTCAACCGTTTATTTGGCCAGGTATTTTTTCGATCAGTTACCGGTAGTTGACAGCTGTAAACACATCAAAAACGGTAAAATTGAATTTAAAGGCAATACCCCGCTTGAAAAGGGGGTTTATTTTTTAGCCAACCAATCACGAAATTCCTTTTATTTTCAATTCATCGTTGATAACAACCAAAATTTCACCATGAGTTTGGACGGCAGCGATGTGATTACCACTTTAAAATCGCAAGATGAAAAACTAAATGAACAATTTTTTGCCTACGTAACTTACATGACGGTAAAAAACAGAGAAGTAACTAAAGTGCTTGAACAAACAAAGGGAATGAGCAAAACCGACAGCCTTAAATTTGTGACTGATAAGCAAAAATCCATGAACGACGAAATTTCAAAATTTGACGTGGATTTTATGCTTAAAAACAAAGGCAATTTTGTGGGCGATTTAATGAATTTGAAAACCGAAAAATATCCTAAGGACATTCCATTGGCTAAAAATGGCCGTCCTGATAGCACCTACCAATACTATTATTACCGCAACCACTATTTTGATGGGGTGAATTTTAAAGACGACCGCGTATTGTTTACGCCCTTTTTCGCTGATCGTTTGAAACGTTATTTTGATCAGGTTATTCCGCAGCATCCCGATTCAGTGATAAAAGAACTTGACCGCATTTTTAAACAATGCACGCCGGGAAGCATGATGTTTAATACATTGGTTGGGCATTTTACCTACAAATATGAAACCAACAAAGCCATGAGTTTCGATTTAATGGGCAATTGCAATACCTTCGAAAAAGTGTTTGTGCACTTGGCAAGCAATTATATTGTGAACGGTGCTACCAACGGTTATTACTCTGACGAAACAATTGTTAAAGTGAAAGAACGCATCAACATCCTTAAAAATTTATTACCGGGTTCAAAAGTGGCCGACTTTGTTGCCATTGATACCGCCGACGGCAAAAAGGTATTACAAATGGGTTTCGATACCGCCAAAACCAGCATTGGTGCCACATTCTTGTACAATAAGAATTACGACAAATTATTGCCAATGTTTAAACACCTTTATGAAATTAAAGCCAAATATACTTTGTTGGTTTTTTGGGCAGCCGATTGTGGCCATTGTCAAACCGAAATTCCGAAGTTGAGCGAAGAACTAAAAGAACTAAAAGGGAAAGTTGATTTTAAAGTGTTTGCTGTTCAAACAAAAGAAGAATTGTACGTGTCTTGGAAAAAATTTGTCGTCGATAAAAAACTCACCGATTTTATCAATGTGTTTGACCCCATCCATTTAAATAACTTGAAAGAAACCTTCGATATTCAAGGCACACCTGTTATTTATCTGCTCGACAGCGAAAAACGCATCAAAGGAAAAAAATTGGCATCCGATCAGGTTGTCAGCATTATCAACAAACTTGAAGAAATTGACGCTAATATAAAAATGAATAACTCTAGAAAACAATAAAACCATGAAAATGAAAAAAAGTATCTTTTTGCTCGCCTCAATTGCCGGTTTAACTTTTAACTCATTGGCCCAAAATGGTGGTTACGACATCAAAATTAATTTTAAAGGATGTAAAGACAGCATGGTGTACCTTGTGAAATACACTTGGGACACACAGTACATAGCCGATACCTGTAAAAAAATTAAAAACGGCACGATTCAATTTAAAGGTAATAAGGAACTCGATAAAGGTGTTTATACCTTGGTAAGCGAGGCTAAGTCAATTTATTTTGATTTATTCATCAACGAAAATCAAAAATTCACTATCAATACCGATGCATCTGATGTGGTGAAGAATTTAAAAGTAAGCGGTAATAAAGAAAACGAACAGTTTTTTGCTTATATTAATTACATCACCCAAAAAAATGTTGACTTTGGCAAAATGAGAGAGCAAACCAAAGGTAAAAGCAAAGAAGACAGCACCAAATTCATGAACGATAAGGTAAAATATTTTAATGAAGATGTAAAAAACTATGAAACTTCTTTTATGAACAAGGTGAAAGGTTCTTATTTGTATGATGTATTAAACCTAAAAACAGAAAAAGAACCAACTGATGTGCCAAAAGCAAAGAATGGCCGTCCCGATAGCGTTTACACCTATTATTATTACAAAAATCATTTCTTCGATGGCGTTGATTTTAAGGATGAAAGAATAATTCGCACCCCGTTTTTTGACGACCGTGTGAAGAAATATTTCGACAACGTGATTTTGATGCACCCTGATACAATGATTAGAGAAATAGATAAAGTATTAGCCAAATGTGAGCCTGAAAATTTAGTTTACAACATGTTGATTGGCTACTTTACTTATAAGTTTGAACAAAGTAAAATCATGGGCTTTGATAAAGTTTTTGTGCACATTGCCGATAAATACATCATCAGCGGTCGCTCGTCAAAAGTTTACACAGAAGAAACTGTTGGGAAAATTAAAGAACGCGTTGACATCATGCGTAATTTGTTATTAGATTCAAGAGTACCTGAATTGTATTGTATCGATACCACCTATGGTGGCATGGTACGCAAAATGGGTTTTGATACTGCCAGCTCCAGCAAAAGCATCACCGATATTTATTTAAAGAATGTTGACCGCTTAACACCGCTGTACAAAACATTGTACGCTGTTCAAGCCAAATACACGGTATTGATTTTTTGGGCCGAAGATTGTGGTCACTGTCAAACTGAAGTGCCTAAGTTACATGAATCTTTAAAAGACCTGAAAGGCAGCATCGACTTCAAAGTTTTTGCAGTTCAAACGAAAGACGAATTGTTCAACAATTGGAAAAAATTCCTCGTTGAGAAAAAACTAACAGATTTTATCCATGTGTTTGATCCAATTCACATCAATAATTTAAAGGAGAAATTTGATATTTATTCAACACCGGTAATTTATATTTTGGATAAAGATAAGCGCATTAAAGCAAAACGCTTGGGCTCTGAACAAGTAGTAGAAATGCTGAAGACTTTAGAGTTGATTGAGAAAGCCAACAAACAAAACAAAAACTAATTTAAAAGCCCGGTAGTTCCGGGCTTTTTTTTATTGCGTTCTTAATATTTGAACATCCTTCACTAATTGAACCACCGATAAACTATCCGTGCCATCATAGGTACCACGAATGCGGCCATTGTAATCAATTAGTAAAAATAAATTGCTGTGTAAAAATCCTTCAGCGCTGCCGTCATCTTCTAAGGCATTTACCAAATAACTTGTTTTGGCAAGATCATAAATTAATTTCTTGTCGCCTGTTAACAAATGCCATTTATTTTTAATGGCCCCGAAGCTGCCTGCATAATTGGCTAAAACCGCCACAGTATCGTGTTTTGGATTCACCGAATGTGACAATATTAATACTGAATCTACTTGCTTAAATTGTTTTTGTACCCACACCAGGTGATTGCTCATTTTAGGACAGATGCTTTGGCAGGTAGCAAAGAAAAAATTGGCCACATAAATTTTACCCTTCACGGTGTTGTTCGAGATTGTATCGCCCGCTTGGTTTATTAATTTAAAACCAGCAATGTGATGATACACAGTGTCGCCGTTTACAATTTTTTTCTCACCAATAATGGGCAAAGTTGCCGTTGGTGCTTTTGTTTGACAATTCATCAATAGCAACAAGGGCAAAGCCTTGAGTAGATTACTTTTCTTTTTTAATTTCATTTTTATCCAATAAACGTTGTTTTTCTTCTTTTAAACGCAGATGTTGGTATTCATCAATTAATCGCTTTATTTCGGCAACATATCTGCCATCGTAATAACCGCGAATTTGGCGTTTTGCATCTACCAATACGAAGAAACTGAAATCAACATAATAAGGTTTTTCCTTAAAGTAAAGGGCATTTAAACTATCGAAATTTAGTTGCGCTGTATGACGAAAAAATACATTCTCATAGGCATTTAATTTTTTTAAGTTTTGATAAATTGCGGAAACGCCATTTTTGTTTTCGCATGCCAGAAAAACAGGAATGTGTTCAATTTTGTTTTTTTTGTAATTTAAATACTCCCACAATCCGGGCATACGGTACGATTCAGTGCTGTATTGATCTTTAATAAAACAAATGGCGTACAATGGATGTTTTTCAATATCTATGTTTTCCGAAACTAAGGAAATGCTGTCGTTGGCTTGAAATTTAAAAAGTTGATCTTGTACCGTGTAGTATAAGGTATCTTTTGGTGCAAGTACTTTTTTAGGTCCGTAATAAGGCAGTTTTTTTGAATTAATGGTGCTGGTTTCAAGAATCAGCCATAAGGCAGAAGGCAGTAATATAATTAAGACAAGTATCCACTGTTTTTTTTTCATGTTTCCGATGTAGTGAAGGTGTGTAACGGTTTTGTAAAATTAATTCTCGATGAGCAAATGGTGATTAAAATCAAAGGCATCTACGTGCTTGTATATTTCTGAAATAAATGCTTGCCCGTACTTTAAATAGTATGGTGCAAAATTATCATAACGTTCTTGCGGCATATTTTCAGGAAATAGTTTTTGTTTGATACCTTTTATTTGGTTAATTTCTGTTTCTGATTTTTGCTTTAAAGCTTTGTTTGCTTTTGCTTCAATAATGTTTAAGCTGTTAATGTTCTTTTGCAATTCGGCCATTACACTGCCCGATAAACTTTTATCAATATTGTTTAAATTTTCTAAAATTTGATGATACAATTTTTCGAGTTCTGCTTTTTCATTGTTCAATTCAAAAATGGCATTGCTGTTCGCTTGAAAGGTGTCAACAATCTCCTTTTCACTATTAAAAAAATCTTCAGCTTGTAAATTTAATTTATCAATCTTATTTTTTTGACTACGGTCGATTATGCTGAAGAAATTCCTTGGCACGAGTATTGGAAATTGAATACCCATGGCATCGAACATCTGTTTAAACTCAAGCCAATAGGCCAATTCGCCCGGTCCACCGATATAAGCCAAGTTGGGTAAAATGTGTTGTTGATACAATGGTCGTAATACAACATTTGGACTTATTTTTTCAGGTGAATGCTGAATAATTTCTTTTAGTTCAGATGCAGAAAACGATTGCTCACGTCCAACCAAATGGTATTTCCCATCTTTATATTCAATTCTGTTTCTGGATTGTTCAGTTAAAAAGAAACAATTGATTTCACGCGGATTAACTTGGGCTTGGTAATTGTTGTGATTTAAATACCCGATACTTTCTTGTACGTTTTGGAAACAGGTGTTTTCAAAAATATCTTTTTCAAAAAATGGGGTGAATTGTTTTTTAAAGGCAAGGTCTTGTCCATCAACAATCACCAAACCATATTCAGCAAATAAATGATTTGCCAAAAACCTTGTGGCATCAGCAAGGGTTTGGTGTTTTAAATAGGCTTCTTCAAACACTGACAATAATTGATTGGCATTGTCACTAGTGCCTAAAACACTTTTTAATTCTTCAAAAATAACATTTAACGTGTTAGTTTTAAATGCGCCCACAGCGCCAGTTTCGGAACTTTGCCAACTTAATTTTTTCCCGAAAAGATGAAAATGATTGATTTCTTCAAAATCATGATCTTCACTTGCCATCCAGTAAACAGGCACAAAACAACAATTTGGAAATTCTTTTTTTAATGTTTCACAAAGTTGAATGGTACTGAGTATTTTGTAAATGAAATAAAGCGGGCCGGTAAATAAACAAAGCTGATGCCCTGTGGTGATGGTATAACAATGGTTTTCCTTTAGGGATTGAATGTTTTGTGCGGTTTTATCACTGATGGAAGCTAAATGTTTATTTTGATTGTAAACGATTTGAAAAAGTTGCTCTCGCTGAATTGATTGATAAGGTTTGCTTTCAATGAGATTTTTAAAACCTGCCACATTTGGGTATTGCTTGTATAGCGGCAAAGTGCTTTCAGATTTATTTAAATAATCTTGAAGCAATTGATTGATACTTTTCGACTTTTCGAAAGAAATGTTTGTGTTTGTAAACATGTGTTTTACTTACAATTTATTACCAAAGGCCAAATCTCCAGCATCGCCTAAGCCCGGCACAATATAAGCGTGGGCTGTTAATTCTTCATCAATGGCGCCACACCAAATGGTAAAATTGGTGGAGGGCATATGCGTTTTAACGTATGTAATGCCTTCGCTGCTTGCAATGGCGCAAGCCAAATGTATATGCGATGGCGTGCCATGACTTAACATGGCTTGATATGTTTTTACAATCGATAAACCTGAAGCCAACATTGGATCACATAAGATCAAAGTTTTGTTGTTTAAATCAGGGCTTGTAAAATAATCTAAAACAATTTCAAAATTGTTGTTCTTGTGTTCTTTTCTATAAGCGCCTACAAAGCCATTCTCTGCTTGGTCGAATATGTTTAAAAAACCGGCGTGAAAAGGCAGGCCTGCTCTTAGTATGGTGGCTAAAACAGGCTGGCTATTAATTTGTTTGGTTTCAGAAACACCAAGTGGGGTAGTGGTTTCAACGGTTTTAAATGCCAATGTTTTACTGATTTCATAAGCAAAAATTTCACCCAATCTTTCAAGGTTTTTTCTAAAACGCATGCTGTCTTTTTGCATTTCAACATCGCGTAACTCAGCAATAAACTGATTAAGAATTGAGTTTTGTAAGGATAAGTTGTGTACCATAATTTTTTTATTTATTAAATCTAACAGCGTTCAATTACCACGGCGTAACCTTGGCCAACCCCAATACACATTGTTACCAAGGCATAGCGTTGTTGATGGATATGTAAGTCGACGGCGGCAGAGTTTAAAATACGCGCGCCACTCATCCCCAAAGGATGCCCCAAGGCAATGGCGCCGCCGTTGATGTTAAGTCTTATATCTTGGTCATCTAAACCCCACGACCTTGTGCAAGCCAATGCCTGTGCAGCAAAAGCTTCATTTAATTCAATAATCCCAATATCATCTATCTTTAGGCCCGCCCTCTTTAATGCTTTGTTAGATGCTTCAACAGGACCAATGCCCATGATGCGCGGTTCAACACCAACCACCGCACTCGAAACAATACGTGCCAATGGTGTTAAATTATTTTGTTTGAGTCCATTTTCAGAAGCCAATAATAAGGCAGCCGCTCCGTCGTTTAAGCCTGATGCATTGCCGGCAGTAACCGTTCCGTCTTTTTTAAAAGCAGTTTTAAGTTGGGCCAAACTTTCCATGTTTGTATTGGCTTTTGCAAATTCATCTTTTGAAAATAAAATTGCATTGCCTTTTTTCTGAGGAATTTCTAAGCTTGCGATTTCTTTTTCAAAGCGCCCACTGGTTAAGGCCTTTGCGGCTTTTTGTTGACTTCTATAAGCAAATGCATCTTGGTCGTTGCGGCTGATTTGGTATTTTTCCGCAACATTTTCGGCTGTTTCGCCCATGGCATCTACACCAAAAAGTTCTTTCATTTTTGGATTAATAAAGCGCCAGCCAAAACTACTGTCGTATAATTGTTGATCGCGGCCAAAAGCCGCAGAGGATTTGCTTAAAATTAGCGGACCGCGGGTCATGTTTTCAACACCGCCCGAAATCATTAAATCTTCATCACCTACTTGAATGGCACGTGCAGCATCAATGGTAGCACTTAGGCCGCTAGCGCAAAGGCGATTCACCGTTTGGCCAGGAACTGAAATTGGCAATCCGGCTAACAAAGAAGCCATGCGGGCAACATTGCGGTTGTCTTCTCCGGCCTGATTGGCGCAGCCCATCACAACATCACCAATGGTGCTAAAATCAACACCGTGGTTTTTTTTCATAAGTTCCTTCAACACAAAGGCTGCCAAATCATCGGTTCTAACGGTTGAGAGGGTGCCGCCAAAACTACCGATGGCAGTTCGAACACCATTTACTATAAAAGCTTGATTCATATCTCTGTTAATTCGCTTGATAAATGTACGGTTTTAACCGGCGCAAATAAAAACCAATAAGCCGTATTAGGCGCAAAAATACTGGCTTTAATTGATTAATAAAACATTAATTTGGGAGATTTATTCTTATTCTGCAAGCCAAGGCAAAACGTATTATACCCAATCTTGTGAGGTTTTATACACGATGCCTTTAAATAGAGCAACAATTTTATCAGGCGCATTCTGAAAAGTTACTTTTACCTTGTAATGCCCTAATTTAGTACTTTCCGACTCGCAATAGCACTGTGCTAAAATACAATCGTTTTCTTTTAAACTGATTAAATGTGAAATAGAGGTTTCGATGCTCAGGCTTTTTTTACCTACCGAATTTGAAGCAAAAGCCAAGGCGCTATCTGCCAATGAATAGGTAATGCCGCCATGGGCAATGCCAAATCCGTTCAGCATTTGTTTTGTCACACACATGCGCAAAGTGGCCTCCCCTGGTTGTACCTCAAGCAATTCTATGCCTAACCATTGACTAAAGGCATCGGCATCGAACATTTTTTGAACAATGGCAGCGGCTTCCATTAGCTAGAAATTTTTGGTTTCCATGGTTTTTCCTCTACTTGCAATTCAAGTACTAACCAGCGTGAAAGCATAAATAAATAATCCGACAAGCGGTTCAAATACACCACAATCACCTCGTCCACTTTTTCATGCTCAGCCACGCGCAAAACGGCTCTTTCGGCTCTGCGGCATACACAGCGGGCAATGTGACAATAGGAAACGTGTACATGACCACCGGGCAACACAAATGATTTCATTTCCGGTACTTGGGCATTGATTTTGTCAATCTTGTCCTCCAACATTTTTATATCTTCAGCATAGATGTCAGGCAATTTCATGTTATTTTTTTCGGGATCAGCGGCAAGTTGCGAACCGATAGTGAATAAACGGTCTTGAATGTGGAGCAATGCATTCACTGTTTCAGTATCCTTTACCACGTCGCGCAATAAGCCTATGTGGCTATTTAATTCGTCAACTGTGCCGTATGCTTCAATGCGCACATGCTGTTTAGGAAGTCGGGTGCCACCAATTAAGGAGGTTTCACCTTTATCACCGGTTTTGGTATAAATTTTTGTTGACATGCGTTTTAATTTCTCATCAAACTTAAGGAAATTGACGGCGTAAAAAAAACTGAATTAAAAACTGATGTTCATGTTAACGTTCGGCATAAACGGTAATTGGTTGATGCGTTTAAATGTAAAACGGTCAACATAAAAAATATTGGCCCTATTATACAGATTGGTAGCGCCAAAATTGATTTCCATTGTACTCTTTTCGTTGATTAAGTATTTGTATTTTAAACCAAAATCCAGTCGGTGGTAATCGGGTAAACGCCCGCCATTTAAGGTAGCGGGGATATAATTTAAATTGCCGTTGGCGGTATTAAAATTGTAATTGATATTGCCTGCAGGATTTAACTGATTAATGTATCCTTGTGTTTGGGTGAATGGAAAGCCTGTTCCAAAATTCCAACGAAAGTTAATTTCCCAATTCTTCTTCTTGCCAAAATTATATGAACTCACTAAATTGATGTTGTGCCTACGGTCGAAGTTTGGGGGATAATTTGATACTGTTCCTGTTGCATTGTTACCTACCCAACGGTCGTTATAAGTGAGTGAATAAACCGCCCAAAAGTAAAAGCGTTTTCTGTCGTATTTCATCACCACGTCAAATCCTCTCGCGCGGCCTTGTTCAACCACAAAGTTCTTTTTGTATTCATCAGGACGGCTTGCGTTGGTGGTGTTATCGTCGTAAATTTTATCACGGTTAATGTTAATGATTTGATTAAAGAACTTTTGGTACACTTCCAAATCAAGTTCAAAATGTTTAAACAAATCGAGTTCTATGCCGCTAACAACATGACTGGCCTTTTGGATGGAGGAATTAGCGGCTTGTGAATTACCGTTTTTATCAATGTATTTATTGCTTAAATCCTGACTTTCGGGCGCGTTGATAAAACCATAAAACAAATTTACAATATCACGGTCACTATTCGCACTCATCAAGGTTTGGCTGTATAGTCCGGCTGCCCCTTTAAAACGAATTTTTTTGGTGAAATTAATTTTTAAAGCGGCTCTAGGTTCAGGCGAAACATAACCCAAGGTGGCGTAATATTGTAATCTGAAACCGGGTTCAAAAATTACTTTTCTGTCTTTGTCAATGAATTTATGTTTCACATAAGCCGCAACATCAGTAGTAGAACGGCTAAGATTAATGACGGCATAATAGGGATTTTTTACATCATATGATGTGGTGGTG
>JBAXXZ010000007.1:0-15363 GCA_037127575.1 Bacteroidota bacterium
GCAGTAAATGGACCAACACTTGAAGTGGTAGATGACATCCATTGCACACCAACGTTAGCAGTAGTGTAAGAACTAGCAAAACCTAAGTTTAATACCACGCTTGGACATTGAATTGCAGTTGGCGTAAGAACAGAAGTAAGTGGCGGTGCACCGCTACAAGGTGTGTGTAAGAATTCTAAAGCACCAATATCAGGAACAGTACCACGCACTTGACTGTTATTATCTTGAAGAATACCTATTGGGGTACCTAAATTATCCATGGCTACGTTAGTTGGCAAAAAGTTAGTGGAAATGGTAGATGTTGGATTCATGTATAAAGGATTAACCATGCTTCCACCAAAATTAGCACCTGCTGCCAATAATTGGGTTTGGTTATAATAAGAACCGTTCCAATATGAATGGTAGTCTATTGTTGATGAGTTAGTGCCAATAGAACGGTAATTAATAATATTGTTGTTACTCATTGTGAAACCAGAAGTAATAGGGCAATAGAAAGCGTAATGATAACCGCTACCACCTAAATTCATCGTAAGAATGTTATTTCTGTAGTTAAATGGATAAGTACCTGCAGTACCATAACCATAGAAACCATAAATTGTACCGGTATAATTATAACCCGGCATATCAATGTTTACTGTGTTATGATCAAAGTTACCATTCCAGTAGTAGGTATAAGTACCGTACATGAAACCATTAAAGTTGTTAATGTTTACAATGTTGTTTACGAATGAATTTTGTTGTACACCAACACCTGAAATTGGATTGTAGTATAAGTATTGACCATACAAAGTTCCTGTGTAACCTGGGCTACCATCATACAAACTAAACAATCTGTTTTTTTCAAACAATGAACCTTGACAATAGTATGCATACATACCATAAGTGGTGCTAATAGTTGTACGTGTTGGTCTTGAAATATTACATTTAGAAATGGTTAAGTTTTTGGCATAATAACCGTAGCAACTCATTAAATACCAATCGGTAAAATTACAACTAATGAATTTGTTATCTGTATTGTAAGGTGAGCCAGAGTAACCAAAATGAGAAACAGCACAATATCCTGAGAACATTGTACAGTTGGTAAAAGTATTGTAGTTGCCTGAGTTAGCAAAAGTAGAATACGAACTATTTGAACCGCTGATACAAACCGGAATTTGACTGGTTGAAGTAGCATTTGCAGGAACAGCAAAACGACATGTGCCGAATGAATTGTAGTCAGCACCACCAACTAACATAATTGGGTAAGCATATGTACCTGTTCCGTTAACTGTCATGTTTGTGATTGCCATGTAATCAGCACCATTCATTAAAATGGTCCAAGGTGCAGTTGAACTTGATGAGGAGAAAGAAAGTGTGTTTCCGTTACCATTGATTAAAACGCTATTGGTTGCAGAAATACCTGTAAACTGATTAAAAGTAATTTGCTCTAAGTATGGCCCTGAATTAGCAACAACGTTAACTGTTACTGGACCTGAAACCCCTAAACTATTTAAATCCGCAGCCAAAGCTGTGAAACTGGTGTAGTTTGAAGTGGATGCCGGAGCACCGCCGTTAACCGTATACAAGCCGTTTAACTGAGCGCTCATTTTCATTGTCATGAGTGCAATAAGCACCACGAACATTCGAATGGTTTTGTAATTTTTTTTCATCTTTTGTAGGTTAGTTTATTTTACAAATATATTAATTTTTAAGTCCTATTAAAATAATCTTTCAACAAAATCAAAATATTAACAATAGTGCTATAAATACGGGCTTTTCAGAATAAATAAAATGGCAAAAAAAATCCCCGGATAGAATTTCTACCCGGGGATTTTTAAAGATTAAAAGATTGCTTATTGTTTTACAACTTTTACAACTTCAGTTGAATTATTTGATTCAATTTTCACATAATAAACACCATTTGCCAAGTTATTTAAGCTCATGTTGTTTTTCTTGTTACTTACCGTGTTTGTCATTACAACTCTACCCATTAAATCAGTAACAGTAATGGTTTTAGCATTATCGTTATTAAATTCAATGTTTAAATCACCTTTGGTTGGATTAGGATATAATCTAACGCCATTGGCAGTTGTGATTTCATTTAAACCTTGACAAAGGTTAACAGATAAAACATAGTTAGATGTACCAACACAACCATTGGCATCAGTACCTGTAACAACATAAGTAGTTGTATTAACCGGACTAACTACAACATTAGCACCTTGAATCATGATAGATGGAGAAGTCCAAGTATAAGTTGATGCACCTGACACGGTTAATGTCATGCTTTCGCCAACACACATTGAAGTATTTACACCACCTACATTTAATGCAGGCGCATTGTTTACATTCACCACTTGAACAGCTGAACTTGTACAGCCATATGAGTTGATACCGATAACAGTGTAAGATGTAGTAACAGTAGGTGAAACACTTACCATTGCAGAAGTACCTGCATTACCACTCCAGTTGTAATTTGCAGCACCAAAAGCTGTTAGGTTGATTGAGCTACCTTTACAAACTGCACCTGAACCTGCAAAAATAGATACGATCGGAGCAGGATTAACAGTGATGTTTAAATTGGCTTGCGCCACACAACCAGTTAATGCACTTGCGCCACTTACAACATAATTGGTATTTCCATTAGGAATTACAGTAATTGAGCTGGCATTAGAACCAGTGCTCCAAGTATAACTTGATGCGCCTGAAGCCGATAAAGTAACTGATTGACCCAAACAAACTGCAGTTCCTGAACTAGCAACCGAAATTGAAGATGAATTTAAAGCACATGGTGCTTCAATTCTTAAATCATCCCAAGTTAAGTATTGCGCAGAACTTGAGGTATTTCCTGTTCCTCTAACTTGTGCATAATATAAACCTGAAGTACCAACTGTAAATGTGTTAGATAATGATTTGTAAACCGGACTAACAGCATTACCATTGGTTGAAGCTACAACAACTGCACCTACTGAACTTTGGTTAGGACCAACCAAGATTGATAAATCTGTCCAGTTAGTATAACCATAATATTCAGTAGTAAACCACATTGAAGCAGAATAAGTAACACCAGCGTTCAAATAGATACCATTTGTGTAGAAGCTGTTTACGTTACCCGGATTGTAATAGAAAGAAGCAAAATTAGCGCCAGTGCGCGGGAAACGGTTATTTAATTGGGTTACATTGTATGTTAAACAATTACCGCCCAAGCTGCTTGCTGCCCAAGAACAATTTGGTAATTTGTTAGCACCGCTAATACCTTCAAAACTTTCGTAATAAGGTACAGTGTTTGTTGTGGTACCTGCAATTTGCACTAAACCTGCAGTGGTGTTGATGCCTTGGTTACCATTTAAACAGGTTACTGAAGCAGTAAACCAAGTATTAACAGTTGTAGGAGGGGTAGTTAAAGCTTGGTTGGTAGCACCAGGAATTGCAGTGAAAGGACCAACGCTAGAAGTTGTAGATGACATCCATTGGAAACCCATGTTTGCTAAAGTGTAAGAGTTAACAAAACCTAAGCCTAATACAACACTAGGACATTGAATGGCTGTAGGCGTTTGCACTGAAGTAAGAGGCGGTGCACCGCTACAAGGCGTGTTTAAAAATTCTAAAGCACCGATATCAGGCACAGTACCACGTACTTGGTTATTGTTATCTTGAAGAACACCGATGGCAGCACCCAAGTTATCCATTGCAGGATTGGTAGGTAAGAAGTTATTGATACCTGTTGAAGCAGGATTCAAATAATTTGGATTCAACATAGAGCCACCAACGTTAGCTCCTGCAGCCAATAATGAAGTTTGGTTGTAATAAGAACCGTTCCAATATGAGTGATAGTTATTGGTTGTAGATGTTGTACCAATTGAACGGTAGTTAATGATGTTGTTGTTGTTCATGGTAAAACCTGAAGTGATAGGGCAATAGAAAGCATAGTGAACGCCTGTACCAGGTAGGTTCATGGTTAAACAATTATTTCTATAATTGAATGGGTAAGTAGTTGCGGTACCATAACCATAGAAACCATAAATTGTTCCTGTATAATTATAGTTAGGAATATCAATGTTAATTGTATTGTGATCAAAATTTCCATTCCAGTAGTATGTGTAAGTACCATACATGAAACCATTAAAATTATCAATATTCACAATGTTATTGATGAAGTTGTTTTGTTGCGCACCAGGGCTGGCAATTGGATTGTAGTATAAGTATTGACCGTACAAAGTACCGGTATAACCAGGGCTACCATCGAATAATTGGAAAAGTCGGTTTTTCTCGAACAATGAACCTGTGCAATAGTATGCATACATACCATAAGTGGTAGTAATTGTTGTACGCGTTGGTCTTGAAATATTACATTTTGAAATAGTTAAATTTTTCGCGTAATAAGCATAACAACTCATTACATACCAATCGGTAAAGTTACAGCTAATGAATTTGTTATCGGTGTTGTAAGGCGACCCTGAATAACCAAAATGTGAAACCGCACAATATCCTGAGAACATGGTACAGTTTACAAATGTGTTATAGTTTCCTGAATTTGCAAAGGTTGAAAATGAACTATTTGAACCACTAATACAAACAGGAATCTGACTGCTGGATGTAGCATTTGCAGGAACTCCGAAATAACAAGCGGCAAAGCCATTATAGTCAGCACCGCCAACCAGCATTAAAGGATAGGCATAACTACCTGTTCCAGTAACAGTCATGTTAGTAATTGCCATATAATCTGCACCATTCATTAAAATGGTCCAAGGCGCTGCAGAATTAGATGAAGCGAATGTAAGGGTATTGCCATTTCCATTAATCAATACACTGTTTGTGGCAGATATACCTGTAAATTGGTTAAATGTAACTTGTTCAACGTAAGGACCGGAATTGGCCACAACGTTAACAGTAACAGGACCGGAAACACCCAAACTATTTAAGGTAGCCGCCAAAGATGTGAAGCTTGTGTAGTTTGAAGTGGAGGCCGGAGATGCAGAGTTAATGGTATACAAACCATTTAACTGAGCGCTCATTTTCATTGTCATCAGTGCCAAGAGCACGACGAACATTTTAATTGCTTTGTAACTTTTTTTCATGTTTATGTGAGTTAAAATATTTCACTAATATAATTAATTAATTATTAAACCTGCAAACATCAGGATAAAAAAAAATTAAGTTTTAACAATGTTCCCTAAAATCACTGTTGATTAGGCATTTGCGGGAAAGTGGACTAAATAAAATTGGAATGAAAATCGCAATTAAACTTATTCAGTTTTCATGATTTTAATGATTCGAGCGTAATTTTCCGATTCTAACTCTAAAAAGTAAACACCTGCATTTAGATCTACACGAATATCAAAATTTCCTTCCAAGTTATTTTTTTCAAAACACAATTTTCCAGTTAAATCATACAGCTTAATATGGTACACATCACCTGAAATGGTACGAATAGAAATTCTTTCATTAAATGGATTTGGCGCAATGCTATATTTTTCGGAAGTGATTGCCGCTTTATCAATTGCCGTACAAGCATTTACCAGCAGTGAAATAAAGGTGCTTGAAGAACAGCCATTAGTTCCGGTACCGGTTAAAGTAAAATTGATGGTGCCACTTGGTTTCACCACAAAATTTGTTGCAGTACTATAAATATAATTACTGCCTTGCCAATAATATGAAGCAGCGCCAAAACCCGCTAAAGTGGCGGTTTCATTGGCGCAAATTTGGGTTGGATACATTACGGCGGCAACGGTAGGACTAGGTAAAACTGCTATCTGAATATTTGCGCCATTCTGGCAACCGTAAGTATTTGTGCCAATCACAGAATAAGTGGAAGTAACACTGGGGCTAACCACAGTTGAGTAAGAAGACGAGCCGGAAGACCAAGTGTAAGTATCAGCGCCCAAACCAAAAAGCGTAGATGTTGATCCAACGCAAATACTCAAAGGCGAGGCGAAAATACTGATTGCAGGTGATGGATTTACCTGTATTATTTGACTCACTGTTTGCGAGCATCCACTGTTTGTTAAAGTACCCACCGCAGTAAACGTGTTTGTTGTTGCTGGGCTGATACTTATCGATGCAGCATTGCTTCCGTTCGACCATGCATAGGTATTTGCACCACTTACATTTAAAGTAGTTGTAAGCCCACTACAAATCACCGAATTTGTTGCGCTAATGCTCATGCTCGGACTATTTAAACTGCATGGTGCAGTGATTGACAAATCATCAAAACTTAAGTAATAGGTTGAATTTGTTCCATAAGCGCGAATGGCAATATAATAAACACCATTACTAGCCACTGTGAAGGTATTACTCAAGGATTGGTAAGAAATATTCGCGATGTTGCCGGTGACACTAGCAATGGCTGTTAAGCCAAGCGTTGATTGATTTGGTCCTACCGACATTGAAAAAAGATTCCAACCCGGCGTGGCATCATTCACATACCAAACGGAAGCAGAATAAGTGACACCTGCGTAAAGCTGAATACCGTTAGAATAGAAAAAATCGCCATTGGTTTGGGTACCATATCTAAAAGAGGCAAAGCCATAACCCGTATGCGGCACACGGTTGTTGGTGTTGGAAGAAGTATATGTTTGACAAATTACGCTTGGGTTAGAAGCGGCCCATGAACAGTTAGGTAATTGGTTATTGACAATAATGCCTTCAAAATCTTCCAGGTAGGGCAAGTTGTTCACCAATGAGCTGCTCGTTTGTATTAATATGGGTTGTGTTACACTCGATTGACCGCTGCCCATGCAGCCAACTACACATTGGTACCACACGCTGCTACTAACGTTATTTGCATAATAAATTGGTACACCACCTACCGATGCAGCGGAAAATGGCCCTGTTGAAGACGTTGAAGAGGCTTGCCACTGGTAACTGATACCTGAATTGGTGTAAGAACCGCTTAACATGAGAGTGGAAGAACCACCCGGACACATGACAGTTGGAGAGCCCACAATATTATTTACTGTTGGAGTACCAGTGCACATAGGCGGTGGTGTCCAACGGTAAACCAATCCTGAACTCGGTACCAAATTCACATTAAAATTGGCGGCAGTATTCACCAGTGAACCAGGAGAAGAATTGGCCCAAGAATTTAAGGCATTTGTAAATCGGTTATTAAAATCATTGTTTAAAGCGCCCCTTAAGCCAATTTGAGCAGAACCTGCCGTTGCATTGTTAATGAAGTTGCCATAACGTACTTCAATGATATTAGCCGTTTCAATTAAGCGAATTTGAAAATTAAAATCATCGCCGGTATTGTTGTACTTACGATAATTTGTCCATTGCACAACTGCAGTGCGGTTTGGTGATGCACCAATGGTTTGCATTCTAATTTCGGAGCCCGAACCTGTGGCTTGGCCTTGAATATCCATACCAAAACCAACCACCTTGTGCTGAAAAACTGGCATTACAGATGATGTTGCTGAAATAGGTGTGTATTGGTTATTCAGGTAAGTTTCGCAAAAAGGACTAATACTTGATGTTCCCAAACAAATGAAACCATTGGCATCGATACTTAATCGATCAAAAATTAAACCATTCATGGTGAATGTAAACCCAATGGGTAAACCGGCGCCGTTTGAACCCATCCCCTGCCCCAATGGCACGCTCACGTTGAGAAAAACCTGATCGTCGGTTAAGGTATTGCCATAAACAGTACCAGCGGTGATGTTGGTGTATGGTGCAGTGAATTGCGAGAAGGCATATAAAGACACCTGTGCATTTAATTTGAACAGGGTGGTAAAAATAAAAAACAAAATAAATATCTGTTTGTAAACTTTCCTCATAATATGGCTTATTTCGAGGCGGTAATTTAAATAAAATTACGTTAAAATACTAATTTTTACTTTGAACCTTTAGCAAGGCCTTACCATGCGTATTAAAAATACAAATTCACCCGCAAGGTGGCTGATAAGCCGCCCAGCGTATTAAAATTATCCGTATCAATGGTAAAACTTCTATTGAGCGGGCCATCGAAGGTACTTTGCTTCACCGAAGGCACACTTGAAGCACCCGGCACCGTAGAGATGCCAATTGACTCGAAGGTGGTTTTAGAACGGCCACTCATGCTAAAACTAGGCCCCCATCCAAATTCACCCCCAATACTCAGTTTTGGGATAATAAAATATTCGGCACCAACAAAAGCCCTTGTTACCACCGAAAAAAACACGCCGCTTGTTCTTTCAATCATTCGGGCATAACCCGTAACGCCTTGAATGGCCGGACTTAAATCAATATTTTGTGCCTTCCCAAAAAGGGGGCTTGTCATGGCATCATAAGTAGAATCAACTGTTCCGCCACCTGCACCAGAGGAAGCGTTTAATTTATTGGCGTAAGTGAATTTGTCTTTCATGGTGGCAAAATAAAAACCAATTTCTGCCCCGTAAATGCCTTGCAATTTGGTTTTACCCCTGCGTTTTTCATAGCCAAAACTTAATCCAACAGTCGAAAATTGACGCGACCATTTATTCTCGTTTAAGGGATATGTTGAAGGGTATGCTGCGCTTGTTAAAACCTTGCTTCTATCCGGCACCCAATTGGTGGAAGTCCAACTATCAAATCCCAAGCGAAGTCCGGCTCTAATGGCACTTTTATCGGTTAAAAAATATTTCCCACTAATGGTTTGTAAATCGGTCACAAAAGAAAAATTGGCAGTTTTAATTAATTTGGTGGCATCAATGCTAATGCCCCAATCTTTGGCTTCCGGCAAAAACGGCTCTCCATCTTTAGATACAATTGTTTGGGCCTTTGCATACAAAGACAAAATGGTGATAAAAACAATGGCAAACTTTTTCATGAATAATAATAATTTTACTTTAAACGTAAACGAAAGTATTTTAGTGTAAGTAGTTGTAATTTTCTTAACCCGACTTATGTTGTAACAATGGTACAAATTTAAAATTTCCAAGTACTTTTTTGTCAAAACTAGTAGGACCTGTTTTTTTTAACCATAACATCTCTTGCACTTCCCCTTCACCCAAGGGAATTAGCATCATGCCCCCCACTTTAAGTTGCATTAATAGATCATTTGGTATGTATGGGGCAGCAGCCGTAACAATGATCTTATCGAATGGCGCAAACTGTGGCAAGCCCTTGTAACCATCACCATAAACAATTTTAATGGCCTTATAACCCAAAAAAGGCAAAAATAATTTTGTTTTATCGAACAATACCTTTTGCCTTTCGATGGTATACACCTTGGCACCCATTTCTATTAATACAGCCGTTTGATATCCGCAGCCGGTGCCAATTTCAAGTACTTTATCACCTTGTTGAATATCGAGCTGTTCGGTTTGAAAAGCCACTGTATAAGGGTGCGAAATGGTTTGACCTGCGCCAATTGGGAGTGCTTTGTCGCTATAAGCATGATCGAGCAATGCCGGGCGTGCGGTGGTGGTATCGAAAAACAAATGCCTTGGCACCTTTTCAATGGCGGCGAGCACCAATGTGTTTTTAATTCCTTTCATTTTAAGTTGTTCAACCAACCGTCGGCGTTTGCCTTTAAATAAATACTCGTCTTCTTTCGATACTTGATAAAACATCTTACAATCGTAAATCTACTCAGTTAATCATTATCTATACTTTGAAAATAAGTGGAATTACTAACATCAAAATTTTAAAAGTCTGATTAGCCTGAATTGGCCAATAATTTTGTTTCAATTTAAGCAGGGAATGCTATTTTTGTAGCCCTATTAAAAAAAATATATTTTAAATTGCACAATATTCCATTTTAACATTCGTTTACTTTAGTACGGAATGTGAAAGGAGTTCAAAAATATCAATTTTTGGGCCTTTAATATTTGGTTTAAAAGATAAAATAGAGCGATAAAGACAGGATGATATGAAATTACTTTTACTAAACATTATTGCATATTCATTCTTGTTTATACTTTCAAGCTGTAAAAAGTACGCCTCTGCCCCCGAAGCATTTTTTATTCAACCCGGTCAAATTAATATGGCTGTGCAATCAAACCAAGGCAGCGCGAGCCACAAAATAACCGATTTGTGGGTTTATGTGGATGGTTTTTTTAAAGGTGTTTATCCCATTGAAAATAAAATTCCAATTGTCAGCAATGGCAAAAAAGTAAAAATCTCCATTCTTGGTGGTATTAAAAACAACGGTATTTCGAGCACGCGTTTATTTTGGCCATTGTTCAACTCCATTGAATTCGACACCTTGGTTGAGAATGAAAAAGTGATTCAGCGTGATTTTACATTTAGCTATAATACTACCACCACCTTTAAATGGGTTGAAAACTTCGACAATAATGGTCAAAGTATGATTCGATCGAGTAATTCAGCAGCTTCAACCGTTTCGATGCAGATTGTATCAAGCAATGAATCGTTTGAAAATAAATATTTGGAATTAAAAATTTTGGGTGGCGGTATTTTTGCGCAAATAGAAACATACAGTAGTTTTAATATTCCGCTTTCGAACAGCAATGTATATTTGGAATTAAATTATAAATGCAATAATCCATTTACGATTGCTTTAATTGGCGATAATACTGAAGTGAAAGATGTGTTCACCTTTAACACGCAAAGTAATTGGAACAAGGCTTACATACAGTTGGCCAGTACTGTGAACAGTCAACCCGTTTCGAATAATTACAAAATTTGCTTTTACATGGTTAAAACCGAAGCAGAAGAACCGCGGATTTTACTTGACAATTTAAAACTAGTGTTTTTGTAATGAGCAGGCGCCGTAGCACCATATACTATATATTGGCTGATTTGTTCTCGGCTTCATTGGCATGGACCATTTTTAATTACTACCGAAAAACACAAGTTGATTCATTAAAAACAGGAGAAATACCCAGCACAATTTTTGATAACCAATTTTTTATCAGTGTTATTGTGTTGCCGATTATTTGGATGCTCGTGTATTATTTATCGGGTTCATACAACAACGTGTTGCGCAAATCGCGTATCAACGAATTTTTTCAAACCTTCAGCACATCCATTATTGGTGTAACTGTTATGTTTTTTGTTTTGTTATTAGATGATTCAGTGGTGTCGTATCGACTTTATTATAAAATGTACTTTGTGATTTTTATTGCACATTTTTCTTTAACGGCCGCTATCCGTTTTGCACTTTCAACAGCCACTAACAAAAAAATACACCGTAAAGAATTTGGCTTTAAAACGATAATTATTGGCAGTAACGAAAGGGCTTTAAAAATGTTTAGGGAAATTAACTCTTTGAAATACGGCATTGGCAATGATTTTATTGGTTTTATTCATATAGAAGGAAAAAACGGTTATTCAGAGGAACTTAAAAAAGAACTAAAACACTTGGGAGAATACCATGATATTAAAAACATTATTGAACAGAACCAAATTGAAGAAGTGATTATTGCTTTAGAAAGTTGGGAACACGATTACATTAAAAACATTGTGAATGATTTGGGAGATTTGGGGGTGATCATAAAAATCATTCCCGACATCTATGATATACTAAGCGGGCATGTTAAGATGACGAGTATATTAGGGACGCCTTTGATTGAAATAAAAGATCAAATTATTCCTGAGTGGCAAATTTCAGTGAAACGCTTTATTGATGTGTTTGTTTCGATTGTGGTTTTAATTTGTTTCAGTTGGCTTTATTTATTAATCGGCATTTTGGTTCGACTGGGTTCGAAAGGATCGATGTTTTTTAAACAAGAACGGATGGGAATTCATGGAAAGCCATTTTACATTTACAAATACCGAACCATGATGTTGGATGCGGAAAAGGAAGGTCCTGCTTTATCGAGTGCCAATGACCCACGTGTAACTTCATTTGGCCGCTTTTTAAGAAAAGTACGATTGGATGAAATGCCGCAATTTTTTAACGTCTTAAAAGGCGATATGAGTTTGGTTGGTCCACGACCGGAACGAAGATATTATATTGATAAAATTGTTTTAAAAGCCCCACATTACAAACACCTTCAAAAAATTAGACCAGGTATTACCAGTTGGGGTCAAGTAAAATTTGGATATGCTGAAAATGTGGATGAAATGATTGACCGTTTAAAATTTGATATCCTTTATGTTGAGAACATGAGTTTATTATTGGATTTTAAAATTTTGGTGCATACCATTTTAATTGTGTTGCAAGGCAGAGGAAAATAAACAGAAAACAAACATTGTCATAAATTGCTTTTGATTCAAACGCTCAGTAAATATCTTTCTTTGGTGAAATTTAGTCACACCATTTTTGCTTTGCCCTTTGCCATGATTGGTTTTTTTCTGGGCATACGCGCAGGCGATGCACAATTTAGTTTGAGCACATTTTTATTGGTGTTGGCTTGCATGGTAATGGCACGCAGTGCGGCCATGGCCTTTAACCGATACATTGACCGTGAATTTGATGCTTTAAATCCACGTACGGTAGTGAGGGAAATTCCATCAGGACAAATATCGCCAAAGGCAGCCTTAAGTTTGGTGCTGATTAGTTCTCTTTTATTTATGGCAGCCACTTACTTTATTAATCCATTTTGTTTTTATTTATCGCCCGTGGCTTTGCTGGTTATTTTAGGATATAGCTTTACCAAAAGATTTACGCCCCTTTGTCATTTAATTTTGGGGCTGGGATTAGCGCTTGCTCCTATTGGCGCTTACATTGCGCTTACATCACAGTTTGCCTTACTCCCAATTATTTTTAGTGTGATTGTGTTTTTTTGGGTGAGTGGATTTGATATTATTTATGCATTGCAGGATGATGATTTTGACCGCAGTCAAAAATTAAATTCAATTCCTGTTTATTTGGGTCGAAAAAACGCACTTAACTTATCAAGGGCTTTTCATTTGTTTGTTGTGCTATTATTGGCTTTGGCTTATTATTACGGTCCTTTTGGGAAATTTTACCTTATTGGTGCTTGTTTGTTTACAGGCTTATTGATTTACCAACACCAACTTGTAAAACCAAACGATTTAAGCAAAGTAAATTTGGCATTTGGCACTACTAACGGTATTGCCAGTGTTGCCTTTAGTACGTTTGTTTGTTTGGATATATACTTCAATTAAAGCCAAGGCATTTCATCAACAAGGCAATGGACAATGTTGGTTTAATTAGCAGACATTTTTCGGAAAAAAATTTATTGTTTTGTTTTGGATGTAAATTTATATCCAATTGTACCGGTGAGTTGTGTGGCGAAAAAATGGTGATTGGCTGAGCCATTGCCTCTGCCTAGTAACAAACATTTTGTATAATCAGCATATACAGCTTTGCCTACGAATTCGAAAAAGCCATGGGTTAAAAATTGTAATCGAATACCACTTTCAACGCCCACAATCCAACCCGAAATGTGCCAATTGTTGTTTAACCTTTCACCAAACATGGTTACATCGGTGCGCGGAAACACAAAGCCGGCGCCAGGTTTAACAACCCAAGTGGCACGAAACAAATCACCACGTTTAATTAAATCGAATTTACGAACGGCGTTAAACATCCAAAAATTTGCCCCGTCGGTATGTTCAAAATGCAATAAGGCCGGCGTTAAAGTGGTGTCTTTATCAACTGCTTGGCCAAAAATTTGTCCCTTAATATGTGTGCGTTGCCCATCGTCGACCACATATTTGGCATGGTCGTAATTGATTTCGAAATCCCATTTATCATTGATATGGAACCCCAAGCGACTAACAAATTGCGGAATGGTGATATTGATGATGTCGCGAATTTTATTAAAATCAGATCGATCGGTGGCATTTACTTTTGTAATGGTAAAATCGTAATAATTATTGTTCCCTGTTACCGGATGGTACTTGTTTGATAAATCGACAAAATGAATGGTACTGGTACTATACCATGCCCTTGTGTATCCCCAAGTATAATACACATAATGCTTTTTTTTGATGTTCGTTTTAGTGGTATCCTTTTGTGAAAATATACTTAAAGTTAAGAGTGTAAAAAACAAAACAAGGAGGTGTTTCATATCATCATTTTTGTGGCTCGAATGTAACGAATATTTTCGTCGATTTTAATTTCAAGTAGCACATAATTTGTGTCGATGATATCTATCACCTTTTCGGGCCATTCAAAAAAGCAAAATGCTTTGGATGCCAAATAATCTTCAATACCTATATCCAAAAGTTCTACAGTATTTTTTAATCGGTATAAATCGAAGTGAAAAATTTTACCGGCGGCTGAGTGGTATTCATTTACCAAAGCATAAGTTGGGCTGCTAAAATTATCAGTGCTGCCAAGCTCCCGGCATATTTCCTTAATCAAGGTTGTTTTGCCGGCGCCCATAGGTGCGTCGAATAAAATAATTTTTTCGTCACCAAAAAAAACCAACAATTTTTTAACGACACTGTTTAGTTCGTAGGTAGAATTAACTTGAATTGAAAAATTTGTATTGTTCATTTTACAATCAGGCTATTTCTATTTTGAACTGAGCACGATATATGGAATAATAATTTCCTCTAAACTCACCCCACCATGTTGAAATGTGTTTTTGTAATAATTCACATAATAGTTGTAGTTGTTGGGATAAGCAAAAAAGCGGTCCTCACGGGCAAAAACAAAACGTGTACTAGGATGTTGTTTTGGTAAAAAGGCATCGCTTGGATTTTTTATTTCAAATACTTCTTTTGAGTTGTATTCAAGCGCTTTGCCTTGTTTATAACGCAAATTACTATTCACGTTTTTATCGCCCAAAATTTTTGTGGGTTCTTTTACATGCACGGTACCATGATCGGTGGTAATTACAATTTTGATTTTTTTTGCTGCCAATTGTTTAATGATATCGAACAAAGGTGAGTGTTCGAACCAACTTTTGGTGATGCCTCTATAGCCAGATTCATTTTCAGCCAATTCGCGAATCACTTCCATTTCGGTGCGGGCGTGGCTCAACATGTCGACAAAATTATAAACAATGACATTTAATTTATTTTGCAATAAATTATTGACATTATCGGCCAATTTTTTACCGGCATTAAAATTGGTGATTTTGGTGTAACTCATTTTAAATTCTTTACCCAAACGTTTTAATTGTGCCTGCATCAATGCCTCTTCATGTAAATTTTTTCCGCCCTCTTCTTCGTCGTTTAACCAAAAATCAGGGAAACGTTTTTCGATTTCACTTGGTAACAACCCGCTAAAAATGGCATTACGGGCATATTGTGTGGCTGTTGGTAAAATACTGAAGTATGATTCTTCAGATTCCACCTTGTAATAATCTTGAATAAAAGGCTGAATGATTTTCCATTGATCGAAGCGTAAATTATCGATGAGGATAAAAAACACAGGTTCACTGCCGCTTAATTCTTGAAAGAATTTATTTTTAATGAGTGTGTGGCTCATCACTGGTGGATTTGGGTTTTTTCCGTTTAGCCAATTGATGTAGTTCTTCTCAACAAATTTAAAAAATTGGTTATTGGCATCCGACTTTTGCATTTTCAAAACATCAT
>JBAXXZ010000008.1:0-15304 GCA_037127575.1 Bacteroidota bacterium
TTTTAATTGGTTGAAATTCATTTAAATAGTATTTAATTAACAATTGTTAGTCGTTATTAAGTTTCATAAGTATATGAATTTATTTTTGTTCAAAAGGTAATAATACACTGAATAAATATTTTTAAAAGATGGTAACTTTAATTGATTTATTAAATTTCTTTTTTAAGTACCGACGATTTAAGAAGGAACAAAAGTTTTTGCCGCTACTTATCAACCTTTTTTTATTGAGTTAACAGAGCAATTGTTGAAAATTTAGACAGGCGTAAAGGGCTTAAATAGTTGTATTTTTGTATTAATATGAATAAAATAGCAATTGGTTGCGACCATGCCGGATTTGACTTAAAGGAAAAGATAAAATTGTATTTATCAGATAAATCTTATATGATCATTGATAAAGGCTGTTATACAAACGAAAGGGTTGATTATCCTGATTTTGCGCACGTGGTTTCAAGGGAGGTTTTATTAAAAAATGTTGATTTTGGCATCTTGTTGTGCGGTTCTGGTAATGGTATTGCCATGAGCGCAAATAAACACAAGGGCATTCGTGCGGCTATCTGCTGGAATCCAGAAATTAGCCAACTAGCCAGACAGCATAATGATGCCAATATATTGGTTTTACCGGCCCGGTTTTTAAGTGAGCAAGATGCTTTTAAAATAATTGATGGTTTTATATCAGAAAAGTTTGAAGGTGGTCGACACCTTGATCGTATTCATAAAATAGACCTGGTATAATCGGTCTATAAATTTTACCCTATCTTCGTGCGCTTTTTATATGCAACAAAATTATGATGTCATAGTTGTTGGTGCTGGACACGCGGGCTGTGAAGCCGCTGCTGCCGCTGCTAATATGGGTTCAAGGGTTTTATTAATAACCATGAACATGCAAACCATTGCCCAAATGAGCTGTAATCCTGCCATGGGCGGCATTGCCAAAGGACAAATAGTAAGAGAAATTGATGCCATGGGCGGCTATAGTGGAATTGTGTCAGATAAAAGCGCCATTCAGTTTAGGATGTTAAACAGAAGCAAGGGCCCCGCTATGTGGAGCCCGCGTACCCAAAACGACAGGATGCTGTTTGCCAGCTTATGGCGCGAAATGCTTGAAAATACCGCCAATGTTGATTTTTGGCAAGACATGGTACGGGAGCTAATTATATCAAACGATGGTAAAAGGATTGAAGGCGTAATTACCGGAATGGGATTAGCGTTTAAAAGCAAAGCGGTTATTTTAACCAATGGTACTTTTTTAAATGGATTGATTCATATTGGAGAAAAACAAATTGGTGGCGGAAGATCGGGAGAAAGCGCAAGTAGAGGAATAACGGAACAATTGGTCCAATATGGATTTGAATCCGGTAGAATGAAAACGGGCACCCCTCCTCGATTGGATGGCAGAAGCATTAATTATAACAATACTGAACGCCAAGACGGTGATTCAATAATTGATAAGTTTTCTTTTTTAGACAATACCTCGCCTTTTATTGGTGCCAAATCCATTGAACAAAAACCCTGCTACATTACTTATACAAATCCCGAAGTTCACGAAATTCTTAAAACCGGTTTTGAAAAGTCGCCTATGTTTCAGGGAAGAATTAAGGGACTTGGGCCAAGATATTGCCCAAGTATTGAAGACAAAATTACACGCTTTAATGAGAGGGAAAGACACCAATTATTTATTGAGCCAGAAGGCTGGAATACGGTTGAAATTTATTTAAATGGCTTTTCGTCTTCTTTGCCGGAAGATGTTCAAATGAAGGCTTTAAATAAAATTCCGGGTTTAGAAAATGCAAAAATGTTTAGGCCGGGATATGCTATTGAGTACGATTATTTTCCACCCACTCAATTAAAAAAAACACTAGAAACCCGCATTCTTGACAGCCTTTATTTTGCTGGTCAGATAAATGGTACAACCGGGTACGAAGAAGCCGCTTGCCAAGGACTGATGGCCGGAATAAATGCACATTTAAAAATCAACGAAAAGCCTTCTTTAGTATTAAGTCGTCACCAAGCTTATATTGGCGTGCTGATAGATGATTTAATTTCCAAGGGAACCGACGAGCCATATAGAATGTTTACATCCAGGGCAGAATACAGATTATTGCTTCGCCAGGATAATGCCGACATTAGACTGAGCTTCTTGTCGAATCAAATTGGTTTAGCAAGCAATGAGAGGCTTGAAAGGGTAAAGGAAAAAATTGGCGGCAGCGCAGAAATTATTCGTTATTTTAAAAATACAAGCGCCGAGCCTGAAGTAATTAATTCTTTTTTAATGGAAAAGGGATCAAGCGCATTAAATCAAAAGGTTCGTTATTTTAATGTGCTTTCAAGACCAAATATTGACATCAAGGAACTTGCCTTGGCCGACCCACAACTATCCACATATTTGAATTCCTTTAATCAAGAAACGATTTATCAAGCAGAGATTTTGATGAAGTACGAAGGCTATATTGAAAAGGAAAATGAAAATGTACAAAAGTCGTTGCGATTAGAATCTGTTACAATTCCTTATGATACGGATTATAAATTAATAGGCGGTTTAGGTAAAGAAGCCATAGAAAAACTAAATAAATTTAAGCCCGGAAATATTGGTGATGCAAGCCGTATTTCGGGCATCAACCCCTCAGACATTTCTATCTTATTG
Organism: Bacteroidota bacterium; assembly: GCA_037127575.1. Taxonomy (GTDB): domain Bacteria; phylum Bacteroidota; class Bacteroidia; order B-17B0; family Aurantibacillaceae; genus Aurantibacillus. The sequence continues at coordinate 2,642 of JBAXXZ010000008.1, forward strand.
GTTTATTTAGGTAGATAATGTTTCACGTGGAACAAAAGTTATGATACAGATAAACGCTTGTCCTGTTTGCGGACAAAACACCCCGAGCCCTTTTCTTACCTGTAAAGATTACACTGTAAGTGGCACCACATTTAATATATCGGCCTGCAACAATTGTGGTTTTAAATACACCAACCCAATTCCGGAACCAGAAAATTTGGGGCGCTATTACCAGTCGGAAGAATACATTTCACATAGTGATACAGACAAGGGCCTGGTTGCAAAGCTTTATAAAATTGTCCGATCATACACCATATGGAAAAAGCTAAACATGGTTAATAAACTTGTTGCACGTGGAACAATATTAGATTACGGCTGTGGTACAGGTGCTTTTTTAGGTGCTTGTAAAAAGGATGGATGGAAAACAATTGGCATTGAACCGGACGCCGGGGCCCGCAAAATAGCAGGCAACAGCTTAAGCGAATTGTACGATTCAAAAGAAGCTTTGATAAAGGAAAATAATTCAATAAACTTTGATATCATTAGTCTTTGGCACGTGTTAGAACATGTTGTGGATTTAAAACAAACACTTGAAATACTAACTAGCAAATTAAATAAAGAAGGTGCGCTGATTATTGCTTTGCCAAATTATAAGAGCTTCGATGCAAATCATTATCATGAACATTGGGCAGCCTATGATGTACCGAGGCACTTGTATCATTTTGATAAATCGAGCGTTTCTAAACTAATGGCCACCTATGGCTTCGAGTTGCAAAATACTTTGCCAATGCTTTTCGATAGTTTTTATGTTAGCCTGCTTAGTGAGAAGTATAAAAACGGGAAAGGGAACTTGTTAAAAGCCTTCGGTATAGGCTTAATTTCTAATATAAAGGCGCTTTTCTCCAGAGAGCACTCAAGCCACATTTACATCTTTAAGCGAACTGTAAAGGCTTAAAATCAATTATTTTCCTATAATTTTAAATTCGGTACGTCGATTACTTTGTCGTCCATCAGCGCTGTCGTTTCCGCTAATTGGTTTTTGTTCGCCATAACCTTTGCCCTTTAATCTCTCGGCAGAAATGCCTTTTTCAATTAAATATTTAATAACGGCCGCCGATCTGTTGTCGCTTAGTTTTTGGTTCGATTCTGATCCCCCAACATTATCGGTATGGCTACTAATTTCAATTTTGATTTGGGCATTGTCATGTAGCAAATTATATAACTTTTCAAGTTCATTAATTGATTCAGCTTTTAAACTTGATTTGCCGGAATCAAAGAATATGTTTTTCAAAATGACTGAATGACCAATTTCAACCTTTTTTAATACAAAATCAAGCGTAAGTTCTTGATAATCAGTTGCTTTTGGCAAGTTAAAGTTTTCGCTATGGAATAGATAGCCTTTTGCCCGGATGGTTATGCCATAATTTTTACCGCTTGGTAGGCTGATGAGATATTTTCCGCTGCTTGAGTTCGATTGAAACACAGCCAGGTTGATGTTTTTTTCTAAGTCATCTAATTCAATGTCTGCTTCAAGAAACTTGCCCGTTTTTTCGTCGCTGATCAAACCTTTTACAATTGTTACTTTAGGTACGCTTAATTCAATTTGGTTTTCAATTTTAAGATTATCGACAGTGATGGCGCTTGATGATAAAAGCTGATCCTGTGTGTTCAAAATGGGCTTTTTTTCGGGACCTAAAAAGGTAATCTTGTATAAATCCTTATCGCCGTAACCGCCAGGCTTAGACGATGAGAAATAGGCCTTATTGCCGCTTCCGCTTACTACAAAAAACACATCGTCATTTGGACTATTGATTGGGCAACCCAAATTAATAGGCTTTGTCCAAGTATTTTCATTTAAGGTGGATTTAAAAATATCATAGCCGCCCATGGTGTTGTGGCCTTTGCTGCTGAAATATAAGCTTACGCCATCCGGATGAATAAATACGCCGTCTTCGCTATATTTGGTATTGATGTTGGGGCCTAAATTATGCGGCATTCCCCAGTTGCCATTGGCGTCAAGGTCACTAACATAAATATCCTTTTCCCCGTAACCGCTTTCTTTATCGCTCACAAAATACAGGTGCTTACCATCATAACTTAAGCTAACGCTCGATTCGTGGTATTTTGTGTTGATGTATCTCCCAAGCGGCTGTGGTTCATCCCAATCGTTTCCGTCCAAACGTGTTTCATAAAGATCGCCACCGTCTATGGCCGTAAAACGGTATAAAAACAAACGGTTGCCATCTTGTGAAAGTCCGGCCAAAGCATCGTGCCCATCGGTGTTTACATTTTTGCTTAATTGCAAAGGTTTTTGCCATTTATTTTTTAGTCTGTTTGAGTAGTAAACATCTTCATAAAATTGGTTATCGGATTCGTCTTTTTTACCACCAACAGAGCCGGGCCTTCGGGATGTAAAAAAAATGTTCGATTCGTCAGCAGTAATAGAGGCACCATATTCTGCAAATTCAGTGTTTACATTTGGCCCAAGATTTTCCACAAAAACCCTTTCAGGGCTTTCGCATAATTTTTTACCTATATGGCACTCTTCCATTTTCTTTTTAAGATCATCAACCAAAGGAAGCGCCACTTTTGGTTTTTGGTGTAACATTTCAGAATGAAGGCCATAGTATTTAAGTGCTTCGTCCCAATTGCTGTTTAACTGATAACACCAGGCAAGCCAGTAATTAATATCTGATTCAGGACTTGAATTTAAAGCGAGGGCCTTTTCAAGGTATTTGATTGTTTCCGGATTGTTTGGGTCGGTGTAAAAATATATAAAGCCCAACATGTAATTTAAGTCTTCGTTGTTAGGGTTAAAACGATTGGCATTAATGAGGTGCCCAAGCGCTCTTTTGAAGTATGAAAAACCGTTGTTTTCAAAATCATAAATGCTAATAGGGTAGAAGCGGTTTTTCAGTAAATATTGTTTTTTATAATCTTCGAATTCTTTTCGTCCTTGAATATAAAATTCGGTGCCCGATTGCAAGCTTGCAAGGGCCGATTTAAATTCATCTTTTTTATCGTCAAAATATGAACGTTCAAAAGGAACGCTTTGTGCTTGCGCAAAAAAGAAAAACAAAACAAGGCTGAAGGTGCTTAGGATTTTTGATTTCATATTAATTTGAACAAGTTGAATAATATACAGTTTTGGCGATATTGATACCAAGCAGAAAAGCCTTTTTCCAGTCGGCGCAGGAGGCATCATCTTGTTTTAGCATTTGGTTGGCAACGCCGCGGTTATAGTAAGCCGCGCCGTTATTTTGATCGAGCTCTATGGCCCTGCCGGCAAGCTCAACCGCCGACTTGTAATCTTTATTTTTAATGGCAATGGACGCCAAATTATTGTACGCAAAGGAATTGGCGGGCTTTTCGGCAATAATTTCTTCAAAGTCGCGCTTAGCGGCATCAAGTTTTTGATCTTCAACATAGGCCGCGCCCCTGTTAAGCAAGGCATTGTAGTTTAACTTATCGAGGGAAATGGCTTTGGAATAAGCTTTTATGGCTTGTTGGTATTCTTTTTTTGCAAAAAGGGCAGAGCCTAAATTGTTGTATACGTATGATAAGGTTGAATCAATAGAAATGGCTTTTTGATAAAAGTAAACCGCACTATCGATTTTTAGTTTTACGCGCCAGCAGCTGCCAATGTCGTTGAGGGCAAACACATAATTTGGCTTAGAAATTAAGCAAACCGAATAAAATCCGATGGCTCTGTTGATGTCGTTTTCTTGGAAACAGAGTATACCTTTGTAGTAGGCTGCCTCGGCGTGTGTGCCGTTAATTTTTAAGCAATTATCCAGAGCCACCACCTGGCTGTCTTTGTCGTTTTTAACATAATAAATGAGGCTTTTATTGTAATAATATTCTGCATTGCCGGCATTGATTTTTAGGGCACTATTGATGTCGCTTAAAGCCGAATCGAGGATGTGTAATTTGTAAAAGGCCACAGAGCGGTTAAACAGGGCCTTCTCGAAGTTGGGCTTAACACTTAAGCACTTGGTAAATAAATTGCCGGCAAGTGAAAAACTGCCGGCTTTTGCCGCCTCAACCCCACTGTTATAATCTAATTCTGCTTGTTCGGCAGCAGTTAATTCCAAACCAACCTTTACGGTGTCTTGTGATTTTATGTTTAGGGTGAAGAAAAGAAATAGTAGTAAATAAAGTTTATTCATCATTGCCGGATTATTAATTAAAAATAATTAGCAAATGGTTTGCGTTTATTGATTAGAATTTAATTTCTAAACAATTGCACTTTAATAAACAGTGATTAGTTGAAGGATTGGCCTTCAGTTTGGCCTAGCCAAGGTAAACTTTGAGCATTTTACTTCTAGAGCCTTGTTTAAGCCTTCGCACCGCTTTTTCTTTAATTTGGCGCACTCGTTCACGCGTGAGTTCAAATTTTTCACCAATTTCTTCCAATGAATGGGCGTGTTTTCCTTCGAGCCCAAAAAATAATTTTACAACATCTGCTTCTCTGTCCGTTAGGGTTGCCAAAGCGCGACAAATTTCAAGCTGCAGGCTTTCGCTCATTAATGAACGATCGGGATTGTGGGTGGCTTCATTTTTCATTAAATCATACATGCTGCCGCCGTCTTCGTGATTTGCGGTAAGCGGCGCATCCATGCTTACGTGTCGAAAATTATTGCGCATGGTGTCCATAATTTCCTGCGGCATCATTTCAAGCGCGTCGCTCAATTCATCGTAGCTTGGTTCTCTTTCAAGATCTTGTTCAAGCTTCGACATTGTTTTATTAATACGGTTAATGGCGCCTATTTTATTTAAAGGCAAGCGCACAATGCGACTTTGCTCTGCTAAAGCTTGCAAAATGCTTTGGCGAATCCACCAAACAGCGTATGAAATAAATTTAAAACCCCTTGTTTCATCAAACCTTTGTGCGGCTTTAATTAAACCCAAATTGCCCTCGTTAATTAAATCGGGCAAGCTTAAGCCTTGGTTTTGATATTGTTTACTAACCGAAACCACAAAACGCAAATTGGCTTTTACAAGCTTGTCAAGCGCCCTTTGGTCGCCTTGTCGTATTTTTTGAGCCAACACAACTTCGTCTTGGGCGGTGATTAATTCAACCCGGCCAATGTCTTGTAAATACATATCTAAAGAAGCGGTTTCGCGATTGGTAATTTGTTTGGTAATTTTAAGCTGTCTCATAAAACGGGTATTTAATAGTAAATACGGATAAGACCAATTGAAGGTTGGGTGAAATTTTGTTTATTTTTCAAAAAGGCCGTTTTGTCGAGTGATTGGGCTATTTTATCGAGTGAAAAGGAATTCGTTTAAATTTAATACAACAAGAAGTAAAACTAAATGCCAAATAATTTCGACATTTAAGCCATGTTAAAGCGACTATACATAAGTAATTTTGCCTTAATTGGTGAGATGAATGTTGATTTTGCCGAAGGTTTAACCGTAATAACGGGAGAAACAGGGGCAGGGAAATCAATCTTTTTAGAAGCCATGTCGATGGCGCTGGGCAGCCGTGCAGATTTAAATGCATTAAGAGATAAGAAAAATAAATGTGTGGTTGAGGCAGAGTTTGATATTGACAGCGAAGACATCAAAGAAATTTTTAATGCGAACGAAATTGATTACGACACGAAAATTGTTTTAAGAAGAGAGCTAAGCCCTGAAGGCAGATCGAGGAGTTTATTAAATGACTCCCTGGTGAATTTAAATGTGTTGAAGCAGATATCCGAAAAGGTAATTGATATCCATTCTCAACACGAAACCTTGTTATTAAACGAATCGGGATTTCAGTTAGAGTTATTGGATGCGTTTGCCGGCACCACAAAAAAATTTGATCACTACCTCGCTGAATACAAAGCCTTGACCCAAATAAAAAACAAATTAAATGTTTTGGTGGATAGCGAGCTGAACGCCAAAAAAGAGTTCGATTATTTTTCATTCTTATTAAATGAATTCGATGCCTTTGAAATTAGACCCGGTCAACTAGAGTCGTTAGAGGCACAAAGCTCGAGTATTGAAAACGCCGAAAGCATAAAGCGCAATTTATTAGAAGCCGCTGATTTAATTAATGGCGGAGAAGAAAATGTTTTGAATTCGTTAATAAGGGCGCGCCATAATGCGCAGGCAATCTCAAAATTTAATCAGGATTATGCGGTGTTTTATAATCGAATTAATGTGGTTTATTTAGAGTTAAAGGATCTTTGTGCAGAAATGAACCATGCCGAAACCATTGTTGGATTCGACAAAGACAAGCTGGAGGAAATCAACACGAGCATGGATAAACTCAATCGTTTATTGAACAAGCACCAGGTGAAAACTGAAGAGGAGTTGATTGCGATTAGGGAAGAATTGGAACAAAAAATTGTAGGCATACAGTCGTTAGAAAGCGAAATTATCGAGCTCAGAAAATTGATGCAAAAAAAGGAATTAATTTGTTGGGATTTAGCAAAGGAATTAAGCAAAATGCGAAAGGCGGCCACAGCCTTGATTGAAACCAAAACCAAAGGCATGCTTTCAATCCTCTCAATGCCGAATGCTGAATTTAAAATAGAGTTAACTGAAACCAAAACCCTTGGTCAAAACGGAATTGATGTTGTAAAATTTATGTTTTCGGCAAACAAAGGAAGCAGTTTAAGCGAATTACATAAGGTTGCAAGCGGTGGTGAATTATCGCGATTGATGTTAACATTAAAATCATTATTGGCTTCAAAGAAAAGATTGCCCAGTATTATTTTTGATGAGATTGACACCGGCGTAAGCGGCGATGTTGCAAATAAAATTGGGAACATTTTATTTCAAATGGGCAAAAGCATGCAAGTGATTGCCATTACCCATTTACCGCAGTTGGCCAGTAAAGGAAACCACCACTTGTACGTTTACAAAAAGGATGATGAAGAAAAGACGAAATCGTTAATTAAGCGAATTGACGGAGAAGAGCGGGTTCAAGAGATTGCTAAAATGTTAAGTGCCGGAAAACTAACACAAACAGCATTGATAAATGCAAAGGAGTTATTGGCGACTGTAGAATAACATGGTGTTTTCAAGAATAATGGCGTATTTGCCAAGGTTTATCAAAGTCTCTTTCAAATTATTTTTACTCGAATTCAGTCTTTTAACCCTTTGTCGGTTTGTTTTTTATTTTAAGTTTAGAACCATTGATGTACAGCAATTCAACCTATCTATTATCATGGAGGCATTCAGAATGGGTATTTCTTTTGATTTGGTGGCAAGCACTTACGCTTTGTTTTTGCCCTTTCTATTGCTTTTATTAAACGATTTGTTTGGTCACAAAACCAAAGTCTTTAATCATATTTGTTTTGTAAGCACATTGATAATTTTTTGCTTGTATGCTTTTATTTCAATGGCAGATTTTCCTTATTACAAACAGTTTGGAACACACTTAAACAGACAGGCCTTTTTGTGGGCCGCATCACCAAGCTATGTTTTAAAATTAATTTTTGGAGACGTTTCCTATTATGCTTATTTCTTTGCCTTTCTGCTGTTGGCTTATTCTCTCTATCATATTATTAAAATTATTGTTCTTAAAAATTCAAGTCAAGAGAGCAGAAACATTAAGCCAGGCATTGTGCTGATTAGCGCAGTTTTATTTGTGCCTTTTTTAATTTTTGGTGCAAGGGGGCGCTTATCCAGCAAGAGCACAACGCATGAGGGCATGGCAATAGTGAGCGATAATTTGTTTGTAAACCAAATAGCACTGAACCCCAACTTTACCATGTTTCGTTCGCTTTTGTTTCAAAAAATAAAACCGTATAAAATCCCCAACGACATAAATCGCTCGATTGCTTTTGCCAGAGATTATTTAGGAATACACGAAAAGTTTGAAAGGGCCATTGCAAGAAAAACGAAGCCCGACTCATCTTTCAGACCATACAATGTAATTATTGTTTGTATGGAGAGCATGAGCATCTATAAGACGGGGATTTATGGAAGAGAAAATTTAACACCAAATTTAAATGCCCTTAGCAAGGAGTCTGTTTTGTTTGACCGATTTTTTTCATCAGGCATCCACACATTTAATGGTTTATTTTCAACGGCGAGCGGCTATCCGAGCATGCTCACTGAACATGCTTTGAGGCGCTACACCAAGAAACCCTTTTTAACTCTGGGCAACCTTTTGCTAAAAAAAGATTATCAAACATATTTAGCAGTAACACACGATCCTGTTTTTGACAACATGGAGGGATTTTTCAAATTAAACGGATACAAGCACATTATCTCTTCGGGCGACTTGCCGGGCAATAAATCAATAGGGGTAACGGGCGTTCCCGATCACGAACTGTATCATTTATTAATTTCTAAATTAAATGAAAAGGCAAATGCTCAGCCTTTTTTAGCCTTTGTGATGACGGGCTCGGATCATGGTCCTTGGTTGATACCCGATGATATTGCCTTTAAGCCGATGGCTGATACAAAAGAAAAAAGGTCGACACAATATGCAGATTGGGCAATTGGTGAATTAATGAAAGAGGCTAAAAAACAAGCCTGGTATGAGAATACTTTGTTTGTGTTTTTAGGCGATCACGGTTATTCAATTGAAGGCACCTATGAAATGCCGCTGAGTTATCATCATGTGCCATTAATTTTACACAAACCAAATACTTTAAAACCGAATGTAAATCACAACTTGGGATACCAGCCCGATGTTTTAAGTACGGTTGCCGGCATTTTGAATTTGAATTATGATAATACAACGCTTGGCCTCAACATTATGAATGAAAAACATCCATTTGTGTATTTTACTGCTGATGATAAGCTAGGTTGTTTGAGTGATGACGGCTATTATTTTTATGAGCTGATGACGCAAAAAACTAAAAGGTTGAGAAAATATTTGGCTTTGGACCAAAAGGATTATTATACAATTAATAGGGCAAAAGCAGACTCTTTAGAGTTATCGGCTAAACAAATGTTAGATGCAGCTGAATTTCTTATTCGGCGCGATTATTTTGCGTATTAAGCATGGAAATTAACCGAAATGAAAGGGCTTTTTTACTTGAGAGTGTTATATTTGTGCATACAAAAAAATTATGGCCTATAATCTATTAAAAGGAAAGCGTGGTATTATAACCGGTGCCTTGGATGAAAATTCAATTGCTTGGAAAGTGGCACAGAAAGCGCACGAAGAAGGTGCAACATTTACATTAACCAATGCGCCAATTGCCATGCGTATGGGCGAAATAAACAAATTGGCGGAAAGCACGGGCTCGAAAATAATTCCCGCAGACGCAACCAACATAGATGATTTAACGAAATTATATTCAGAGTCGATGGACCTTTTGGGAGGCAAAATAGATTTTGTTTTACATTCAATAGGGATGAGTGTGAATATTCGCAAGAACATTCCATACACAGAATTAAATTATGAATATTTTAATAAAGGGATTGATGTGTCGGCCTTGTCATTTCATAAAATGTTAGCCGTTGCACACAAACTGGACGCTTTAAACGAGCACGCTTCGGTAGTTGCCTTAACGTATATTGCTGCACAACGCGTGTACCCTTTTTATACCGACATGGCAGATATAAAAGCCATGTTAGAAAGTATTGCCCGCACTTTTGGATACCATTACGGGAAACAAAAAAAGGTGAGGATCAACACTATTTCTCAATCACCAACCAAAACAACAGCCGGCAGCGGCATAAAAGGTTTTGGTGATTTTTACGATTTTGCAAATAATCAGGCGCCTTTAGGGAATGCCAGTGCCGATGATTGTGCTAACTATTGTGTAAGTATGTTTAGTGATTTAACACGAATGGTAACCATGCAAAATTTGTTCCACGACGGCGGCTATTCTACAACAGGGGCTAGTCAGGAGCAGCTGGACATGATCGGCTCACGTTAAACAAAAACCATTTTAAAGGCGAATAAAATTTATTCGCCTTTTCTTTTTTTGTGTAGGTTTAGGCTCAATTATTTTGAAAATTTCGACTATGAATTTATTGACAGTTAACAACGAAAAACTGGTTAAGCGCATTATTTACTTTACAACAGTTGCCATCTGTGCCGTGGTGGTGACTTTAAATCAAAAGTGGATTCCGCATCCTGACAGCTTCCCGCATTTTATATACCAATTGCCGATGTTGAATGCGATTTTAAATGGGTCGTGCAGCGTTTTATTAATTCTCTCGCTTTTTGCCATAAAAAAAAGACAGATTGCTTTGCATAAAAAACTGAATTTAACTGCCTTTGTTTTGAGTGCCTTATTTTTATTGAGTTATGTAACAGCGCATTATTTTATTCCCGATACCAAGTTTGGAGATGTGGATCACGACGGGCTGATGAGCGCTATTGAAAGCGCAAATGTGAGTAGTATTAAACCTATTTATTTAATTATTTTGTTAAGCCACATATTTTTGGCCATTGTAGTATTGCCAATGGTGTTGCTTTCATTTTATTATGGCTTAACCGATCAAAGAGAAAAACACAAAAAGTTAACGCGTTATAGTTATCCGGTTTGGTTGTATGTAACAATCAGCGGAGTGATTGTGTATTGGATGATTAGTCCTTACTATTCCTTTTAATAGAATAACTTTTCCTTAAGTTGACGCAATAATTTTTTGAAGGAATGCATCATCTTATTTTTAAAACAATTGGCTTGCTTTTCAATAGGCAGTACTTGTTATTGTTTTATTAAGGCATTTGATTACATTTACTTAACAAAAAATTTAACCATGAAAAAAAACATTTACTTTTTAGTTTTTATTGCTTTTGGTTTGACAATCAAAGCGCAATCGCCCCGCATGATGCTCTACGAAGAATTTACAGGTGAAACATGTCCTCCTTGCGCCTCAACAAATCCGGGCTTAAACACATTATTGCTTTCAGCCACTAACGCAACACGCGTTGTTGCTATTAAGTGGCAAGTGCCAATTCCTTCTGCTCCAAGTAATACCTGGTCGTTATACCAAACAGATAAAACTGAAATTGATTGGCGCTGGAAATCGGGTACGGCCAATTATAATTATGTGCCTGCAGTAACCTACGCGCCATTAGGAAAGATTGACGGACAAAGCCAAGCTGTTTTCGGCGCCACCGGAGGCAGCCCGGATCATCCGGCAAATTTAACAAACGCCATCATTACAACGGCTTGTAGTTATACTTCAGCCTTTAATGTTACCATGTCGAGAAGCGCTATTACAAGCACTTCCACTTCGGCTGATGTATTTGTGACTATTCAGGCAACCGGGCCTTACACCACAGGAAGTAATTTGGTTTTTAGAAATGTATTGGTTGAGCGTTTAATTAATTTTTCGGTTCAACCCGGAACGAATGGTGAAAAAGACTTTAATGATGCGGCGCGCAAATCATATCCAACTTTACAAAATGGCACGGCTTTGCCCACTACGTGGACTGTTGGCCAGGTAATGACTTTTTCTATGAGTTGTGTTTTTCCGCCTTACATCATGTCGAATGCTCAAATAGAGTTCGTAGGATTTATTCAAAATGACGGTACACAAAAGGTAGAACAAACTACTCGCACAGATATTCAACACCTTGGTTTTGATGCTTCGGCGGTTTCGCCGTATGTTGGTTTTATTTGTAATTCATCAAATACATTGGCGCCAAACGTTGCTGTAAGAAACGATGGTTTAGGAACAATCACCGCCATGACGATTACGCCTTATGTTGACGGCCTTGCAAAGAATGTTACAACATGGACGGGCAGTTTAACAACAGGGTTGAGCACGTTTATTGCTTTAAACGCATTTAATTCATCAACCATTAGCGGTCAACACACTTTTTCATACAATATTTCTGCCTTAAATAGTGCAGATAATAATTTAAGTAATAATGGTGCAAAAGCCAATTATTATAGCGTTTATAATTATCAGTCGAATCCAATTGTAGAAGGCTTTTCGGCTAGTGCTTGGCCATATTCAGGTTGGACAGTAAATAATACCAATGCGGGCAGCGCCACTTGGTCGTTTCAAAATGGGGTAGAGGCGTATAATATGGGAATAGGCAATTGTATGAAATATGCTTTCTTTAAAAATACTGTTTTGGGGGATAAGGATGAGTTAATGTTACCGCCGGTTAATTTAAGCGGTATTGGTACACCAACGATGTCGTTTGATTTGGCTTACGTTTTGAGGACTGCAACAAGTAACGATAAGCTTGAAGTGATGGCATCGAAAGATTGTGGCGCCACATGGACAAGCATTTGGAATGCCTCAGGAAGCAATTTGGCAACATCGCAAAGCCCTAATGCCAACGAATATGTTAGTCCGGCTATTGAAGATTGGTCAAACATTATCACCAATTTGCCCGGCTTTAATAATACAAGTGTATTGGTGAAATTTGTTACCACAAACAACAATGGCAACAATCTTTATATCGACAACATTAATTTATCATCGAGTTCAATTCCTGATGGTATTGCGAAAAACAATCAAAACGCACTAGGCGTGAATGTTTATCCAAATCCAAACTCGGGCATAGCGAATGTTCAAATTACGAGCAGGTTAAACCAAGTTGCAAAATTGCGCGTGATGAACGCACTGGGCCAGGTTGTTTTTGAAAAACAATTAAATTTAACTTTAGGTACAAATAATTCAATGTTAGATTTAGGTGGAATTTCAGAAGGAATTTACACAATTAGCATTGAGGGAAATCAATTCAGAAGCACCAATAAATTGGTAATTACAAAGTAAATAAATTTAATTTGAATAAGAAGCACGGGCCATACG
>JBAXXZ010000009.1:0-14805 GCA_037127575.1 Bacteroidota bacterium
TCACTGTTACACCCAGTGGTTCTTTGCAAGCTTGTCGCGGTCAAAATGCCTTTTAAGTTTGCCGCAATCTTGTAACATCAAGTGGTATGCCGATTCGTTGGCGACCAATTTTTTATACCAAGGCGCTACCTTCACCACCAATCCTTTAAACAACGATACCATTTTTTGGGCCAGGGATGCATCTTGCGGTGGAACTTCATTTTCAGGCAAGGTGAAAATTACCACAGTTACTTCACCAACCATTAATATCACAACGGCCTCCACCTTGGTATGTTACGGCGATTCTTATACCTTAACAGCTTCAGGCGCCAACACTTACACTTGGGCAAGTGTTACTTCCACTAACCAATCGGTGGTGATAACAGCCACCAATTCGGTGACACATGGGTTGGATGGATCATTGACCAACGGTTGCAGAGCTTCAAAAACAATCTACATACAAGTGAATCAATGTCTTGGTGTAAAAAATCAGCAGCCTTATAATGCAAGCACATTGTTGATTTATCCAAATCCAAACAAAGGTAGTTTTACTTTAAGTAGCACTTTAAGTACACGTGTGATATTGTTGAATGAACTCGGTGAGGAATTACAAATGTTTGATTTATCAGAAGCCAATCGATTTAATGCACAGGTAAAACAACTACCTGCAGGACTTTATTTCATTCATTCAAATAACGCCAATGGTAATTACAGTCAAAAAATGATTGTGATTGATTAATTATTGCGAAATTTAAATTGTTCATTAAATCTGATCTTATGAATATTAAGCAAAAAGTAGTTTTAGGTTTTTTCCTTTTGAGTGGATTAAGCAGGGCAGAAGTGCCGGAATCAAAAGTTATACGGTTTCAAGAAAATAAAGGACAAATAAGTGATCAATTTTATAAAGCACGTCCCGATGTTTTATTTTCAGGTAACGATGCTGCTTTGGTTTTCCACTTAATGCACGATGGTATTTCATATCAATTGTCTAAAACAGATGTCGGCACCAATGCTTCGGCCAATGAAGAGAACAAAAAATTGAAGCCATTTCAAAGGGGCAATCGTTCATCTAAGTCTCAATTAAGCATTTACCGTCTAGATCTTAAGTGGTTGAATTGCAATACACAAGCTAAGCTTGCAAAAGGTGATGCTTTTAGTGATGTCGACAATTTTTATTTGGAGTCTTGTCCTAGCGGCGTGTTTAACGTGAAGAGTTATGCTAGTTTAATTTATCAAAATCTTTACAAGGGCATTGATTTAAAATGGTACACAAAAAGTGGGCATTTAAAATACGATTACCTTGTGGCGGCCGGTGCCGATTACCATCAAATTCAATTGGCAGTGAATGGAGCAGAGCGTTTAAGCATTAATGCCAAAGGACAATTATGCATGCAAACGCCATTTGGAGAATTACTTGAAGAGGCACCCATTGTGTTGCAAAATGGAAAGACATTAAAAGCTACTTGGGAAATTCATAAAAATGTGGCGTGTTTCCATATTAGCAATTTAGATATGACTAAACCTTTTGTCATCGACCCCATGGTTCGACTTTGGGCCACCTATTATGGCGGTAGCGGATTCGATTGGATAGGCACGGCCTTTACCGATCATTTGGGCAATGTGTTTTCTTGCGGAGGAAGTACCTCAAACAATTTAAACAGCATTGCTACAGTAGGTGCCTTTCAAACCATATTTGGCGGAGGCACTGGCTATGGCGATTCGTTTTTGGCGAAGTTTAATTCGGCGGGTGTGCGTCAATGGGGCACTTACTTTGGTGGTAACGGTTCCGATTTTGCGAATTGTTGTGTGGTTGACGCAAATGGCGATGTGTATATGAGCGGTGGAACCACCAGTACAAATACCGCAGTGATGACCACGCCCGGATGCCAACAATCTAATTATACCGGCGGGGCAATGAATGCAGGGAATGCTTTTTTGGCCAAATTTAATTCGTCCGGTCAAAGACTTTGGTCGACCTACTATGGTGAAGTGGGTACCGAATTAACTTATGCTATGTCTGCTGATTTTCAGAACGATGTGTACATTGTTGGTATGACAGGATCAACCTCCAATTCCTATATTGCCAGTGCAGGCGCACATCAGACAAATAACGGTGGCGGTTATGATGCATTCTTAGCCAAGTATAACTCGGCAGGAAGTAGATTGTGGAGTACCTTTTATGGTGGTAACGGTGATGAATATGGTGTTGGTTGTATCACCGATCCTTCAGGAAACGTTTATATGGGCGGCATCACATCCTCTTCAACAAATATTGCCACAGCAGCTTCACATCAATCGCTTTATGCAGGTGGAATTGGCTCCTCGGTTTATGGCACCGGCGATGCATTTTTGGTAAAATTTAATTCGGCCGGTGTTCGCCAATGGGGAACCTATTATGGTGGTAGCGGCGACGAGTACATCTATTATTTGGCGGCTGATCAATCGGGTGCCATTTATTTTTCTGGTGCTACATCGAGTGCAGGCGGAACTGCCATTGCTACGCCAGGTGCAATGCAAACCAATTTTGGTGGTGGCGCCTCAGATGCCATGTTTGGTAAATTTAATTCGTCCGGTCAAAGACAATGGGCCACATATTATGGTGGACTAGGTGACGAAGACTTTGCCTGTTGTTTTGCAGATGTAAACGCAAATGCCATGTATTTTTCAGGTACAACTTCTTCTGTTGGCGGAACGGTTCTTGCCACCCCTTGCGCTTATCAAACAAATTATGGGGGTGGGAACAAAGATGCTTATCTGGCTAAATTTAATTATCAAGGTGCCCGATTATGGGCAACTTATTATGGTGCAACGGGTGATGAAGATTGGACCGGCTTAACGGTTGATGCACTTGGTAATGTTTACCTTACAGCAGAAACAAGCAGCAGCACAGGTACTGTTTTAACCAGTAACGGGGCGCACCAAACTACTTACGGTGGTGGCACTTACGATGGGCTATTGGTGAAATTTGATCCTTGTGTGCCTATTAATTTATCACCAATCACCACAAGTGCCGCTTGCAAAGGGGAAGCCTTGGTGCTGCAAAGCAGCCAATCATGCGCCGTAAAATGGTACAGCGATGCCACTTTAACCAATGCTTTATATACAGGCAACAGTTTTACAACCAATGTTTTAAACCATGATACCATATTTTATTTTGCGGATGTTTCCTGTGGATTGAATGGTGCTTCTGCAGCAGCGCACGTAACTGTTTTGCCAGGTCCGAATATCACCGTATTAATCAGTTCAAATTACATTTGTAAAGGTGAAAAAGTGTTGCTAATACCCGCTGGGGCAATAAATTATACATGGACTGGTATACAAGGACAATACAGCATTAGTGTTTCGCCTTCGGTGATAACGGTTTACACTGTTACGGGCAACATTTTTAACGGTGGATGCACAGGAAAAGCCACCGTTACAGTGAATGTGAATGATTGTATTGGCTTGAATGATAATTCCATGAATGATCATTTCGATTTTAATATTTACCCTAACCCATCCAATGGAAGTGTTACTTTAAGTGCAAATAGCCCTTGTTCTTGGCGCATTATAAATGAATTGGGTGAAGAAATAGCGGAAGCACTAATGGGTGAAAAGGCAAGAAGCCAAGTGCAATTGAAATTACCTGCCGGCGTTTATTTGGTGCAAGCCTATAACGACCAATCTTGTATAGTGAAAAAATTAATCGTTACTAACGGTAATTAAACTGATGCTTTTAATCTAAAGCATTCATTTCAAAAAAAAATCCCTCAATCGAGGGATTCACTTTATTGTCCTTTATAATATTTTAATGCTTCAGGCATATAAGCTTTTAAATCCTGTATACGTTTAGTGTCACTAGGATGTGTGCTTAAAAATTGTGGTGGTTTTGCGCCGCCTGTAGCGCTCATTCTTTCCCAAAAGGTAATGGCTGCTTCGGGATTATATCCGGCCATAGCAGCAAATATCAATCCCATTTTATCGGCTTCGGTTTCGTGGTTACGGCTGTACTTCAATGAAGCCAAGCCCGTTGTTAAACCATACACTTGTCCCCACATGCTTTGTGTTTGCGCGCCGCCAAATAAGGCCATGCCAACGCCACTCACTGCCATTTGTTCGCTCATGCGTTGGTTACCGTGGTGGGCAATGGCATGGGCAATTTCGTGTCCCAATACTACGGCCAAACTCGCCTCATCTTGGGTTACCGGCAATAAACCGGTGTAAACAACAATCTTTCCGCCGGGCATGCACCAAGCATTTACAGTATTTTCATCCACTACGTTAAAGGTCCATTTGTAATCCTTTAATTCCTTGCTGGAATTTTTATCTGCAAAAAATTGTTCAACCGCTTTTTGAATTTTACCGGCGCAACGTTTCACCATAATGGTTCTTTCATCAGCATCACTTAATGGTATGTGTTCGGCAATAAATTTATCGTACTCGCTGGTACTCATCGAAATCATTTGACTTTCGGGAATTAAAGAGAAAGTGTGTTTGCCCGTTACCACATTTTTTTGGCAAGCGAAAAATAAAATGGCACTGAGGCCGGCAGTAAAAATTAGTTTTTTCATAGATTTAATCTTCAATCTTCGCACTTAAACCTCTTTCTAACAAGGCTTCGCAAAGGGGTTTTAATTTTTTAAAGGTGCCATTTTTCACCACACACTTACCGGTGTAATGCACCAAATAAGTGCATTGCTCCGCTTGCAAGGCATCGTGTTTACATACCTTAATCAAGGATTCGGTGACAAAATCAAAAGTATTAAAATCATCATTATACAAAAGCAAAGCCTTTACAGCTTCGTCCTTTATAACGGTTTCAACTACCTCTTGCTCGAGCACCTCCGGAGCGGTGTAATTCCTCATGGTTTTTAAAATTTGCGGCAAAAATATAAAAAAAAACGTCCCGATTTACAATCGAGACGTTTTGCTTTTTAAGCCTTATCTTCTTTTTTGTTCTTTTTGCCTTTTGGCTTGTGGGCACTTACAATGATTTCTTCCTTCTCTTTATCAAAGTCTACTTCAATTTCATCGCCTTCAGCCAAATTGTTTTTGATGATTTCTTCAGCCATTGGATCTTCCAAATATTTTTGAATGGCGCGTTTTAAAGGGCGGGCACCATAATTAACATCGTATCCTTTCTCAACTATATAATCCTTGGCGGCATCCGAAATTTTGATGAGGAAACCCAAACCATTTACGCGACCAAACAAATTCATCAATTCAATGTCAATGATTTTGTGAATATCGTCTCTATCCAACGAATTAAACATAATCACATCATCAATACGGTTCAAAAATTCAGGAGCAAAGGCTTTTTTTAATGCGCTTTCAATTACACCTTTCGACACTTCATCTTCGTTTTCTTTTCGGGTTGAGGTACCAAAACCTACACCGGTTCCAAAGTCTTTTAACTGACGGGCACCAATGTTAGAGGTCATGATAATGATGGTGTTTTTAAAATCGATTTTACGTCCCAAACTATCGGTTAACATGCCATCATCCAAAACCTGTAACAACATGTTAAACACGTCAGGATGTGCTTTTTCAATTTCATCCAACAAAATAACGGCATACGGACGGCGACGCACTTTTTCGGTAAGTTGTCCGCCTTCTTCATAACCCACATAACCCGGAGGGGCGCCAATTAGTCGGGTAGTGGCAAACTTCTCCATGTATTCACTCATGTCGATGCGGATTAAAGCATCATCATTATCAAATAAATGACGGGCCAATACTTTTGCCAACTGTGTTTTACCAACACCTGTAGGTCCTAAGAAAATAAATGACCCAATTGGTTTGTTCGGATCTTTTAAGCCTGCACGGTTACGCTGAATGGCTTTTACAACCTTTAATAAAGCGTTATCTTGTCCTATTACCTTGCCTTTAAGGAGTTCAAACATTTTCACCAATTTTTCACCTTCGTTTTGGTTCACACGTTGAACAGGTACACCGCTCATCATACTTACCACTTCAGCAACGTTGTCTTCGCTAACAATTACGCGGTTTAATTTGGTTTCTTCTTCCCATGCCTTTTTGGCTATTTCTAATTGGGCATGCAATTGTTTTTCGGTATCTCTTAATCTGGCGGCCTCTTCATATTTTTGCGAACGCACCACCTGATTTTTCAATTCTTTAATTTCTTCAATCTTGGTTTCAATTTCAACAACGTTTTGTGGCACATGAATATTGGTAATGTGCACACGGCTGCCGGCTTCATCCAAGGCGTCAATGGCTTTATCAGGTAAATGACGATCGGTAATGTATCGGGCTGTTAAAGTAACACAAGCTTTTAAGGCTTCGTCAGTGTACGATACGTTATGATGGTCTTCGTACTTTGATTTGATGTTGTTTAAAATCTGTAATGTTTCATCGGGTGTGGCCGGTTCAATAATCACTTTTTGAAAGCGGCGTTCCAAGGCACCGTCTTTTTCAATGTATTGACGGTATTCATCCAAGGTGGTGGCACCAATACATTGTATTTCGCCGCGGGCCAAGGCCGGTTTAAACATGTTGCTGGCATCCAAACTTCCGCTGGCACCGCCCGCACCAATAATGGTGTGAATTTCATCGATGAATAAAATCACATCCGGACTTTTTTCCAATTCATTCATCACTGCTTTCATGCGTTCTTCAAATTGACCGCGGTATTTTGTACCTGCTACCAATGAAGCCAAATCGAGTGTAATGACACGTTTACCGAATAACACACGGCTTACTTTGCGTTGCACAATTCTTAAAGCCAAACCTTCGGCAATACTTGATTTACCAACACCCGGTTCACCAATTAAAATAGGATTGTTCTTTTTTCTACGCGATAAAATTTGTGATACACGTTCAATTTCTTTTTCACGGCCAACAACTGGATCCAATTTGCCGTCTTCTGCCATTTTGGTTAAATCTCTACCAAAATTATCGAGTACCGGGGTTTTTGATTTGCTGTCGCCTTGTTTTTTAGCACCTGCATTGCCGGCTCCACCGCCACCAAATGCCGAATCGTCAGCATCATCTTCATCACCGCCTGTGGCTGAGTTTTCAATTTTTGATGGATTATCCATAAATCCTTCCAATTCAGCACGGGCTGCATCGTAGTCGATACCGTACTTTAAAAGCGTTTTGGTTACCACATTGTCGTTTTCTTTTAAAATACACAACAACAAATGCTCGGTGCCAATTTGTACCGATTTAAATGTTTTGGCTTCTAAATATGTCAGTTTTAATGTTTTTTCGGCTTGCTTCACCAAAGGGATATTGGCCAAGTTATTCGATTTACGAATACCCGGCGTTAAATTCTGTTCGATGTTTTTGCGAAGATCATTGCCATCCACGCCAAGGTTTTTTAATAAGCGCATGCCTACACCGTCGCCATCGCGTATCATGCCAAGCATTAAATGTTCAATGCCAATATAATCGTGCCCTAAACGAAGTGCTTCTTCTCTACTGTAAGTGATCACATCTTTTACTCTGGGTGAAAATTTTGCTTCCATATATTTGTTCTTAGTGGTGAGTAATTTACATATATAATGCCAAAACCAAAAATAGTTCTAAATAATCCCAAACACCTATGACAAAAGTCTATTTTTTAACAAAAAATTTGTTGAAAAGTTTTGAGCCCATCTGCTGATTTTTCGGTACTTTCATGAGTTCTAAAATGATTTTTATTTTTAAGAAATTATACGAAAATAGCGTGAAATTGGTTACTGACAAAAAAGCATATTTAGACACAAATAACAATTAAAACAAAGTATAGCACTTTATAAACAGTATGGCTCAAGGAGAAAAGATTATTCCGATTAACATTGAAGATGAAATGAAAACCGCTTACATCGATTATTCGATGTCGGTAATTGTGTCGCGCGCATTACCTGATGTGCGTGATGGATTAAAACCGGTGCACCGCCGTGTATTATACGGTATGCTCGATTTAGGTGTATTGCACAACCGCCCATATAAAAAATCTGCCCGTATTGTGGGTGAAGTTTTAGGGAAATATCACCCGCATGGTGATGCAAGTGTTTACGATACAATGGTGCGTATGGCCCAGGAATGGAGCTTGCGTTACATGTTGGTTGACGGGCAAGGTAACTTTGGTTCGATGGACGGGGATATGCCCGCTGCCATGCGTTATACTGAAGTGCGTTTTCGCAAAATAGCGGAAGAGATGATTGCGGATATTGAAAAAGACACTGTTGATTTTAGACCCAATTTTGATGATTCGTTAACCGAGCCAACCGTAATGCCTACGCGCATTCCGAACTTATTAATGAATGGTGCATCGGGTATTGCTGTGGGCATGGCTACAAACATGGCCCCGCACAACCTTACAGAATGTATCAATGCCATCTTGGCTTATATTGAAAACCGCGACATTGATATCGACGGTTTGATGAAACACATTAAGGCTCCCGATTTTCCAACCGGAGGTATTATTTATGGTTACGAAGGCGTGAAGGAAGCTTTTCACACCGGCCGTGGTCGTGTGATGATGCGTGGTAAAGCAGTAATTGAACAAGTGGGCGAACGCGAAAGAATTATTGTTACCGAGATGCCTTATCAAATTAACAAAGCTGAAATGATTAAACGTCAGTGGGAGCTTTGTAATGAAAAGAAAATTGAAGGTATTTCCGAAATTCGCGATGAAAGTAACCGCGAAGGTATTCGTGTAGTGTATGAATTAAGACGTGATGCCATTTCGAATGTTGTATTAAATAATTTATACAAGTACTCGGCTTTACAAACTTCATTCTCAATTAATAATGTGGTATTGGTAAAAGGTCGCCCTGAAATTTTGAATCTTAAAGATATGATTCATCATTTTGTGGAACACCGCCACGAAGTAGTTGTGCGCCGCACCAAATACGAATTGGCACAAGCCGAAAAACGTGCGCACATTTTACAAGGTTTATTAATTGCCATCGACCATTTGGATGAGGTGATTAAAATTATTCGCGAAAGCGCAACGCCTGATTTGGCAAAAGACACCTTGATGGCCAATTACCAATTATCGGAATTACAGGCCCGTGCTATTTTAGATATGCGTTTAAGAACTTTAACCGGACTTGAACGTGATAAATTAAAAGCCGAATACGATGAGTTAATGAAAACCATTACACATTTAAATGAAATTTTAAACAATGAAGGTTTGCGTTACTCCATCATTAAAGACGAATTGGCAGAAGTAAAAGAAAAATACGGCGATGAAAGAAGAACCGAAATTGTATTTGCCGGTGATGATTTAAAAATTGAAGACATGATTGCCGATGAGAGTGTGGTGATTACCATTTCTCACATGGGTTATATGAAACGCACCAATTTAAATGAATACCGCGCGCAAAACCGTGGTGGTAGAGGCAGTAAAGGCACAGCCACCCGCGATGAAGATTTTGTAGAACACATGTTTATTGCATCCACACACAATTATATATTGTTGTTTACTGAAAAAGGACAGGTGTTTTGGATTAGGGCATACGAAGTGCCTGAAGGCAATAAACAAAGCAAGGGTAGGGCCATTCAAAATATCATCAGCATTTCGCCGGATGATAAAGTAAAAGCCTATATCAATATTAAAAATTTAAATGATGAAGAATATGCAAACAACAACTTCATTATTTTATGTACTAAAGAAGGTATTATTAAAAAGACTTCGGTTGAAGCTTATTCACGTCCACGTGCCAACGGTATCAACGCCATCACCATTCGCGAAGGCGATATGTTGCTTGAGGCGGTATTAACCAATGGTAAAAACGAAGTGATGTTGGCCACCAAATTGGGTAAAGTGTGTCGTTTTAACGAAGCCAAAGTACGTCCTATGGGCCGTAATGCCAGTGGGGTAATTGGCATTGATTTAAATGATGATGAAGGCGCCAAAAATGAAGTAGTTGGTATGATTTGTATCGACGATCCGCAAACCAATGTGTTGGTGGTATCTGAAAAAGGCTATGGTAAACGCTCTGATATTGATGAATACCGCGTTACAAACCGTGGCGGTAAAGGGGTTAAAACCATTAACATTACCGATAAAACGGGTATGTTGGTTGGCATTAAATCGGTGAACGATTCAAACGATTTAATGATCATCACCAAAAATGGTATCACCATTCGTATGAATGTGTCTGATTTACGTGTGATGGGGCGCGCTACACAAGGTGTGCGATTAATCAACATTCAAGATAATGATAGCATTGGCGCGGTGACCAAAGTAGATCATGAAGATGAGATAGATGAAACTAACCCGAATGCAGAGAACGGCGGCGAATTACCTACAAATGAAAATGAAGCCGATAATTCTACACCGACGGGCGATAACAATTAGAAACGGAGAACACATAATATAGAATACCATTATCTTTAACAAAAAAATAAAGCATGAATAAAAGATTAGTTTACAGTTGCGCTTTAAGCATCATGGCTTTTTGCACTGTGTTGGCTCAACCAACCTTGATTGAGAAAGTAGAAAGCAAACCCGATAAGGTGGTGATTCCTTACGAGCGCTGGAAATTGCCGAATGGTTTAACGGTGCTGTTACACGAAGATCATTCTGATCCGGTTGTGAACGTAATGGTAACCTATAAAGTAGGTTCTAACCGCGAAGACATGGGTAAGTCGGGTTTCGCGCACTTCTTTGAACACATGATGTTTCAAGGTTCTAAGCACGTGGCTGATGAAGAACATTTTAAATTGGTATCAACGGCAGGTGGTAACATGAATGGTTTTACCGAGCATGATAGAACTGTTTATTTTGAAACTTTGCCTTCCAATTATTTGGAATTGGGCTTGTACCTCGAATCTGATCGTATGGGCTTTTTGTTGGATTCACTCACCACCAAAAAATTTGAAAACCAACGCGACGCCGTTAAAAACGAAAAGTCTCAAAATTTCGAAAACCGTCCTTATGGTTTGGCTTTTGTTGAAGAAATGAACAAAGCCTTATATCCAATTGGTCACCCATACAGCTGGCCAGTGATTGGTTATGTAGATGATTTAAACCGCGCCACCATCGACGATGTGAAGAATTTCTTCTTACGTTGGTATGGTCCTAATAATGCCATCTTAACAATTTCAGGTGATTTTACGCCTGCAGACGCATTAAAATTGGTTGAGAAATATTTTGGGGAAATTAAAACTTGTCCTGAAGTGAAAAAAATTAAAGTGGCTCCTGTAACCATTGCTAGCGATAAATACACGGCCTACCGCGATAAAATTAGTTTCCCTTTAAACTTAAGGGTGTTTCCTACCGTACCATTGTATCACCGCGACGAGCCGGCCTTAGATTTGTTAGGCATGATGATTGGAGGCGGTAATAACTCAATACTTTATAAAAACTTTGTAAAATCTAAAATAGCTGTGCAAGCAGCAGCCTCTCACCGTTCGGAAGAATTGTCAGGTGAATTTACCTTCGAAGTTTTTGCCTATCCGCCGGATGATTTCAACTTCGAAAAATTATTTACAGAGTTGGACGCCAAAGTAAAAGCCAGTATTGATGAATTTGGTGCAAGTGGTATCACCGATGAAGCTTTGGCCAGGGTAAAGGGACAAATGGAATCAGGTGCTTTCAGCCAATTAAATTCAACTTTCGGCAAAGGCATGTTGATTTCAGAATGGGAACGTTTATTGGGTAAATCTTATACTGTTTCTGATGAAATGGACCGTTACTCAAGGGTTACCAAAGAAGACATTACACGTGTATTTAATAAATACATCAAAGGATCAGGGGCTGCCATTTTAAATACCTATCCAATTATTGACCCTAAAGATTCGGTTAAAAGTGTGAATCCATTTGCCGGTAAAACTTTTCCTGCCAATCCTGAATACGCGACTTTAAAATATACACCAAGTAGCGAACAATTTAACCGATCAGTTCGTCCTACCGCCGGTGCTGAAAAGGCCGTTAAAGTGCCTGAATATTTCAGTAAAAAATTGGATAACGGTTTGAGCATTTACGGCACACAAAATGCTGAAACGCCTGAAATAACAATGATTATGACCATCGACGGTGGTAGTTTGGTATTTACGGCCGATAAAATGAAAAAAATGGGTATTGCCGAATTAACCGCCAGTATGTTAAATGAGGGCACCAAAAATTTTACCACCGAACAAATTTCGGCAGAGCTTGAAAAACTTGGAAGTGATATTTCATTCCAAGCAGGCAAATCGGCCACCACCATTCGTGTACAATGTTTGAAAAAGAACTTAGATGCCACGATAAAACTATTGGAAGAAAAATTAATAAATCCGGGTTTTAGAGATGAAGATTTTAAATTGTCTAAAAAACAATACAGAGCCAGTGTAAATGATGAGGATTATGATGCAAATACAATTGCCAATAAAATGTTTTCTTATGCCTTGTATGGCAATACCATTTTAGGTACTCAACCATCGGTTAAATCGGTTGAGAAAATTGAATTAGCAGATTTAAAAGAGTATTATGAAAAATATTATTCTCCAAGTGTTGCCAATTTGGTAATTGCCGGTGATTTTGATCAAACCGACATCATGAAGAAATTGGAGTTTTTGAATAAATGGCAAAAGAAAGAAGTGGTGATTCAACCTATTGTTGAACCTGCTCCAACAACCGAACCAAGATTCTTTATCTTTAATAAGGAATTGGCACCTTCTAGTGTGATTCAAATGGGATATCCTTCTTTAAAATTTGATGCTACAGGTGATTATTACAAAAACAGAATTGCCAATTTTGTTTTCGGTGGGGCATTCAACAGCCGTTTAAATTTAAACTTGCGTGAAGATAAAGGTTATACTTACGGTATTCGTTCGGGTTTTAGTGGCGGAAAATACACCGGTGTGTTTAACATTGGTTCATCAGTAAAACGTAGCACCACTGCCTTGTCATTAGCCGAAATTATTAAGGAGTTTAAAAAATACGAAACCAACGGCATTACCGATGCTGAGTTGGAATTCACTAAAAAATCATTGCTCAACCAAGAAGCATTACAATATGAAGCCTTGTTTCAAAAAGCTTCATTTTTAAGCAATGTTGCCCGTTACAATTTGGATAAAAATTACACAGTACAACAAAACCAAATTCTTAAAAACATGAGCAAAGACGATGTGAACCAACAAATTAAAAAGTACTTCGATTCAAATAAATTAACCACAGTGGTGGTTGGTGATAAATGGATCATTGAATCACAACTTGAAAAAGCCTCTAAAGAAGCCAATAACAAGGAAGTTTTAAATAAGGTTAAATTAAAGAAAATCTCTCTTGATTAATCTAGTTTAAAAGACAATCTTTGCATCAATAAATTAAATTTGTTGCAATCAAAACTATAAACCACTAAGCACATACACTTAGTGGTTTTTTTTAAAAAAACCGTTATGAAAAAAAATCAGTTAGTTATTGTTTTAATGTTGGGTTTTGCCACCCTGTTTGGTCAAAACATGCAAATTCAAAACATGGTGAATTATTTAAGAAACAAGGATTTTGAAAAAGCAAAGGCATCGGCAGATGCAGCAGCGGTGCACGAAAGCACAAAAAGTTCTTGTAAAATGTGGCTCAACCGAGGTTTGGTATACAAGGCCATTTATTCAGATACATCGCAAAAAGTGCGCGACATTGATGCGGAAGCAGCAGAAAAAGCATTGGAAGCTTTTACCACCTGTTTAAAATTGGATAAAGGAAGCGACATTTATAAAGATGACGCCAAAGGTCCGATTGTATTGGCTGCCGCTGCCAACAACCGCAAGGCAAACAATTACGTGTTTAATAAAAATTATGATGCAGCGGCAAAATGTTACGATTTGCTGGAAGCAGCATTGCCATTTGATTACGACCAAGGCATGAAGCGTCAAAACATCACCTTAGAAAAAATTATGTACAACAAATTTGAGATGTACAAATCGGCAGCTAACAAAGAAAAAACACGTGAGTATGCCAATAAATTAATTGACATTAAATACAAGGAACCAAAAATTTACACCGACATGGTGAAATTATCGATGTTTGACAAAGACACTGCAGCGGCATTAAATTACATTGAGAAAGGAAAAATTTTATTTGATGATAACATGACTTTAATTGGCAGCGAAATTGATATTTATTTTGCGCGCAAAAAAACCAATGAGTTACGCGACAAGTTAAAAACAGCCATTGATTTAGCCCCTGACAATGAGGTGTTACACGCTATATTAGGTCAGGTTTACGAGAAAACAGGTGACTTTGAAAATTCAGAAAAAGAATATTTAAAAGCCATTGAAATTAAAGGCGATTATGAAGCGGTGAACTATAAATTGGGCGCATTTTATTACAATTTGGCAGCCGATTTTAATAAGAAGCTAAACGATTTACCGCCAAAAGAAACAGCCAAGGCAACTGAGTTTGAAAATAAAATCAAAGAGAATTTCAAAAAAGCCATTCCTTATTTAGAAAAGGCTTATGAATCAACCCCTGATAAAGCATACAAGGAGAGAATATACAGAGCTTATTTGCGTTTAGGAGATACAGAAAAAGCTGCCAAATACAAATAAACGCATAACCATGTTAAAAAAAGCAACCTATCTCAGTCTTTCTGTTTTGTTAAGTATCAACTTATGTGCTCAGAAAAGCAAAGTGCAAGCCGCGTGGCGAGCATTAAATGATTACGAAGAAACTTTAAAAGAGGCCAAGCCCAATTTGTCTTATATCACCAAGGCCAATGAAGCCATCGACATGGCTTTGAGCAATGATGATACCAAAAATCAAACAAAGGCCCATGCTTACAAATTGCGCATTGCTTATGCCATTTTTCAATACAATTTGCGTGAGGAATTGTTGAAATTGGAATCGGTTGTGAAAGATAAAAATGAACGCACTTTAATGGCTTATGGCAACACCTCATTAAAGGAGTTTGAGGT